>CAYGIM010000061.1:0-5172 GCA_964349895.1 uncultured Candidatus Peribacteria bacterium
GATACTCAACCGAGTTATCACGATATCATCAACGAGATCGAAGGTACCACCACGAGTGGATACAAGCCGGTATTGAGTGAGGGAAATGCAGGTGATCCGGTAGGAGTGATGCGCCAAGTCATGGAGCTTGTTCGGACAGATATCTTGGGCGTGATCCAAAATGTGCTTAATATCCTGGCAATCCTCTTGCTCGCGATTATTGGTATGCAGATAGCAAGTATCCACAGTGAGGATGCTGCAAAGAAAGGCTATAAGCAGATGGTCGGAATTATATCGGGTATCGTGGTGATGAATGTGGCATTTGATTTTAGTCGTACCTTTGTCTCAACTGCTATCAACACACCAGGAAACGCAGGGATACTGCTGGGCGCAGCTCGACTCAACACGGTTGTCATCGAGCCATTGATCAACTTCTTCCTGACCTTTCTGGTGGCGCTTGCTATCTTTTCTATCGTGCTCTCGTCGTTTCGTATTATTACGGCGTACGGCAAGAACGAGGAGCAGCAGAAGAAGAGCCTGGCCATACTTGGAGAAGCAGTTCTTGGTCTGGTCGTGATCGGCGTGGCCCGTATCTTTGTCACGAGTGTATATGGTACCTATGATGCTATCCGACCAAACCTGCCACTTGGCATCAAGTTTGTGATGGATGCTATCAACTATGGACTCGGGTTCGTGGGCATGATCGCACTTGTGATGATGATCTACGCAGGCTTTCTCATGCTTACGGATCTTGGTAAGGGAGAGCGATTTAAAAAAGGTACCAACATCTTACGTCTCTCCGTGATCGCAATCGTCATCATGCTAAGTGCCTATACGCTTTCGTCATTTCTCGTAAAGATATTTACGACGATCGGAATTGGTGGGGTGCAGTAAGTTAATATATGTCATTGCGAGGAGTCCTGAGTATTCTCGAAGGGCGACGCGGCAATCCAGGAGAATTGCATGAGAGAGGAACATAGATATAGCAAAGTGTCTTCTGATCTGATCTCAACATAGTCATTATGTGGATCTTGAAACATGATCCAAGATGGATTGCCACGAGTACTAGCAATGACAGACGGACCTTAGTCAACCGTACTCACTTCGATCTTGATGTTCTCGGGGATCTGAGGAAGAGTAGGGAGCCAAAACGGCCAGCTAGAGATGTGCACATCGTTGACCTCTTTGAGTGATAGGAGGTACTTCTGTGCTTCTTCCTTTGTCTTACCGACTATATTGCTGCGGATAGTCTGAGATAGGTTGATCCTGGTCTCATCAAAGTTGTACGCCAGGAGACCATTGATGCTGGCTGTAGCCTTGAGCGTGCCTTCGCGGTCCAAGTTATCGATCACCTCGCTAAACTGGAGGGTCTCCGCATCGATCTTGTAGAGCTGCTCCATAGGTGTCAGATGTTCTTCGAGCGTCTTCTTGAGCATGTCCGAGATCATCTTTTCATCTACCGCGAGACCACTTGCATGCATCTTGCCGTTTACCTCAAAGGCATCCACTTTTTGATTGACCGTTGCTTTGATATCAATCGCGGCCAAGTCTTTTTTCAGCGTGTTACCTGGACCATTGAACAAGGTAAACGATGTCTTATCGGTCTCATTTTGAGCAAATATGGCGCGATTCAGCTCATCTTTTGATGCGTAATCGAGCTCATTTTGGATCTTAACCTTGGCATTTTTGAGATCATCCGGAGTGACAAAACGCTCAACTACGGTCGATCCTCCCTTGAATGCCTCGCTGTTTTCGGCCCAGACCAATTTTCTGTTGGCTTCTGTTAGGGCAGGAAAGTAGAGCTTGGTGGGAGCTATATTGCCACGCTCGCCTATGAACGCATTTGCCTCGTCCTTTTCGCGCGATACGACGTCTGCAGTGATCGGTTTGCCTGCCGGAACGGTGATAAACTTGGTCGTCAGAAACACGATACCGTCCTTGGTCACTAGGCGTGTATTGGCAACCAATGGCCACTCTTTGCGTGCATTGTTGTAGATCGTCACAGTTCCGTGAGACAGAGTTCCTTTAAACACTCCACCCGAGCTGGGGAGTGAGATGGTACGTTCAAAGTCGGCAGAGACCATCTTGGATGGGATGACTTTGTCTTCAGCACCTGTTGTACTCTTGGTACTAAAGGTGACATTGGTTGATGTCGTTTTGACCTGAAGTGTCGGTCTGATGGTAACGGTTGCGCTCGGAAGCGCGAGAAAGCTGATAGCAAGCAGCAGACAACAGCTGACCAAGATGAGTACACCAAGTGCCTTCTTGTTTGGCTTGCGATGGATGTAGAGTTTGGATGCTTTGATATCTTCATGGTGTTTTTTTCGCTCTTCTTCGATCGAGTGTATTTGCTGTGCAATGGCTTGTTTGAGCAGTGTAAGCGCTCGATGCTGTTTTTTGCGATGCTTGCCCTTTTCCTCGATTTGTACATCTTCTTTCTTCTCCTCGACCAAGCTTTCTCCTCCCGCATCTTTGATGGTGCGTACAGAAGGAATGTCTATCTTGGTGCATATGGCACGGACCACGACATCGTGCGTGACGATGATGAGATCTTTCTCGAGGTCTTCTACTTTTTTCTTGATCAACTTTAGGTTGATGATGCTATGTGCTACCGAAGTGTGTTCTGGGATGACAAGAAGAATACTGCGTGCTTTTGAACCGCGTATCTTGTCGTATATATCGGGTGTCTCGTCGTCAGTCTCGATGTAGATGATCTCTCTTTCTTTTTTCATGGCCAATTGTAGGATACGTACAGATCATCAAGGACAATACAACTGACTATATGAGCCGTCAATTTCCATACAGGAAAAAACAATTGATGTTAGCCACTCTTGTGTGTCTGATATTTCTCATCTTTCTCTGGGGTATTGGAGATGCTGTGAAGACTCAAGGCATCAGCAATGCTGTGGATATTTGGTTTATGGATATCGGCCAAGGCGATGCGAGCCTCGTGGCAACACCGGAAGGACGGCATATCCTGATCGATGCGGGGCCAAATAAACAAGTTGTACAACAGATCGGGAAGCTCTTGCCTCTGACCTCCAAGCACCTAGATCTCGTCTTTCTTTCTCATTACGACAAGGATCATATTGGGGGTATGTTGAATGTGCTTGATACCTACTCGGTAGGTGCTGTGATGGTCCGTCCGAGAAACGAGTGCACAACAGATATATGTTCACGGACGCTAAAGGCGTTGGACGCCAAGGCTATCCCTGTTATCGAGGTCATGGATAGTCACGAGGATATCTCGGTTGAGAAAGATGTTGTTATCGACAATCTCACCTATGATAATAGATCAGGCGTGACGAATCGGTGTCTGGTTTTTCGTCTCGTGTACGGCGCAACGCACATACTTTTTACTGGGGATATGGATAGCATTCATGAAAAGACTATGGTTGCCTCTGGCGAAGATGTCCGAGCAGACGTCCTCAAGGTGGCGCATCACGGCAGCAAGACTGCAAGCAGTGATCTCTTTCTTCAAGTTGTCTCCCCCAAGCTTGCGAGTATCTCTGACGGCAAGAACAACCAGTATCATCATCCGAGCGATGAGATCTTGGAACGCTTTTCACACTATCCTACGACCTCACTTGCTCGGACCGACCTCGACGGTACGGTTCATGTCGCCTGTACAAAGACGGAGTGTGTGAGGAGATAATAACAGAAAACCCACCAACCTCCCTTATCAGGGAGGCAAAGAACCATTCTGAACGTCCCCCTGATAAGGGGGATACTGGGTTGAATTAAGGAACGACTGCATAATTGATTTTCGTGTCATCCTCGACACTGATCGAGGATCCAGGAGATATAATGCAGAGTCTTATGACCTGGATCCCCGCCTGCGCGGGGATGACACGAAGAAGACAGCTTCCTTATTGGATTACTTTCTCTGTCGCTAAGCTATGGCGGACACGGTCGAGTACTCGCAATGACAGAAGTTGGCAGCGGTGAGACGGGGATTTGAACCCAGTGAGCCAAACATGGTATGATACTACGATGTATTTCACTCTTTGTACCATGGCTGATACGCGTATCGAGGCACTCAAAAAGTATGTACGGCTGACCAACTATCTTTCGGTTGCCCAGATCTATCTGGACGGCAACTTCTTTCTCGAGAGAGCACTCACCAAAGAAGATATCAAGCCACGGCTTCTCGGACACTGGGGGACCTGCCCTGGTATCAACTTTGTGTATGCTCACACCAATAGGCTGATCAAAGAAACTGGTTCGGATATGATCATGGTCGTAGGACCTGGCCATGGCTTTCCTGCACTCCAGGCAAATCTCTTTGTCGAGGGCTCACTCACACACTATCATCCAGATCATGTGCCAATGAGCAAAGTAGGTGTCGAGGAGATATGTAAAAAGTTCTCGTATCCCTATGGCTATCCATCGCATGCAAATCCTGGCGCACCGGGAGTGATCCTAGAAGGAGGCGAGCTCGGGTACTCGCTTTCTGTATCGTATGGATCTGTACTCGACAATCCTGAGTTGATTACGGTGTGCATTGTCGGTGATGGAGAATCGGAGACAGGACCTCTGAGTGCGAGCTGGAATATCAACCGACTCGTAAATCCTGCTACCTCAGGTGCCGTGCTGCCGATCGTGCATATCAATGGCTACAAGATATCTGGCCCTACGGTGCTAGGACGCATGTCGGATACGGATCTGATCTCGCTCTACCAAGGACTCGGATATGAACCCTATATTGTGGAGTATGAGGATGATGACCAGATACATGGACGGATGTGTGATGTGATGGATGCTGCATATGGCCGTATCCGTGAGATACAGAGGCGTGCGCGCCAGGATAGTGCTGAAGAAATGCCTAGATGGCCTGTCATATTGCTCAAGACACCGAAAGGATGGAGCGGGCCTTTGTACGATGGAAAGGACAAGATAGAGGGCAATGCGCTCTCTCATCAGGTCGTCTTTATGAACCTTACCGAGAGTGAGCAGCATCTACATGATCTCGAGATGTGGCTTAGATCGTATCGTATCGATGAGCTGTGCACGAGTAATGACGATGGATCACTCCTGCTCGATGAAGATATTACATCTCTGATCCCCGAGGGTGATACAACGATGGGGCAACAGAAGTACGTCTATGGTGGCGTCATGACCAAGGCGCTTGTCTTACCAGAACTTCCCAATCATCTCGTACCGATACCTCGTGACCGATGTACGCTGCAGATC
>CAYGIM010000062.1:0-2232 GCA_964349895.1 uncultured Candidatus Peribacteria bacterium
GATGAGGCGGGGAATGATATGTGTCTCGGGCTCGTGCGTCTCTCCCAGGCGGACCTCTGAAAAACCTCCGACCACATTGAAGTAGCGGAATATGCAGTACGCAAAATATGGATGAGTATGGGCGGTATCCTCTAATACTCTCTCCACGATACGCTTAGCGTTCCCATATGGACTGGTTGGATTGGTCGGATCATCTTCTTTGATCGGAGATTGCTCTTTGGGTTCCCCATACACTGCAGCCGTGGAGGAAAAGATGAATCGGTTTACCTGGTGCCTAAGGCATACATCAATAAGGCTAATGCTTGCTGTTGTTATATTCTGGTAATACTCCAGTGGTTTTTGTACAGACTCGCCAACTTGTATGAGTCCTGCGAAATGAAATACAGCGTCGAAATGGTGTGCTGAAAAGATGCCCTCTAGTGCTGCTGTATCGTTTAAGTCTGTAGGATAAAACGTGTGTGGTGGAAGCTTCTCAAGTGTTTCTTTGTGCCCTGTAACGAGTGAATCTATAATTGTTACCTCATGACCCTGCTGCATAGCATAGTATGCAAAGTGGCTTCCTATGTATCCTGCTCCTCCGGTGACTAAAAAGTGGGCCATGCTCTGGTCTGGTATGATAAATGTGTACAGCTCGTCTCTATGAGTCGGATCATAGCATCCATGATGCATTTCGTGAAGATGAGATAGTGCCTATGCACAGAGACAAATATTGAGATCTAATATTCATTCCAAAATAAATTTGATCTTGTCAAATAGGGATAAAATGCATACTCTAGTTGCGATTTTACATGAGTTTCATACTGTTGCGTGAACGCTATGTATCCAAAAGTTAGCATTTGTACCATCAACTATAAGGGTATCACAGACACCCTGGAGTGTCTGGAGTCATTGGGGCATCTTACATACCCCAATTTTGACGTGTATGTGATCGAAAACGGCTCAGGAGAAAAAGATCTGGTCAAGCTCGAGCAGTTTGCGCAAGGGAAGCGCAACTTCCATATCCGTAGTTCAAAAGAGAACTTAGGCTTCGGCGGGGGAAACAACTACTTGATGCGCGAGATCTTGAGCAAAGGTAACTCAGAGTTTATCTACTTGCTCAATAACGACGCCTATGCTGATCCAGACTTTTTGACCTATGCGGTATCTGCCGCTCTCAAGGATGACAACATCGCGATGGTTGGCTCGATGCTGGCAAACTACTACAAGCACAACGAGGTCGATAGTATTGGTCATATACTTCTGGACTGTGGCGACACGGTGCTACGTGGCAATCGACAGTTACGCAAGAACTTTACGGAGTGCGTCGAGACACTCGGATGCAGTAGTGGTGCGGTGCTCTTGCGCGTGAGCGCTCTGAGGGATTACGGACTCTACGACGAGGACTTCTTTCTCAACTTTGAGGATGCGGATATCTGCTATCGAGCTATCCTCTATGGTTACACATGTGTGGTCGAGCCTCGTTCTGTGATCTATCACAAGGTGAGTCAGTCGGTAAACAAGGTGCGCAATCGTGAGTTTATGATCCGTTCGATGCGCAACGGACTACGGGCTTACTGGTATAACATGCCTATGGGGGTAATCCTCGTAAATCTGCCGATGCATGCACTCAGATTTGTGGCGGCTATCTTGACCAACCTGCTCACACTACGTTTCGATATCTTGATCCCATTTCTTCGAGCACGGTTTGCTTTTTGGGGCGAGTTCTCACGCACACGTGCTATGCGAAAGAAGTACATGCCGCATAAGAAGGTCAAGTCTTCATATATTCTTTCCAAGCAAGTACCGTTTCTACCTAGGCATCTGAACTATTTCTGGAATATTACACTACATGGCAAGAAGCGCCGTGGCGAAGGGTAAAAGCTTGTTATAGCTGTGTATTTCTGCGTTGCCTGCGTCATTCGCTCAGCGCTGTAGGTCGTACTACAGCTTTTTCGTCTCACTCCTTGTCGCCTTGAACTCCATCATCTATAGCAAGTTTTCGGGAAACAGAATTGAGAAGATAGGTTAATCTTTCCATTCCATAAATGAGTTCTATAATGGTCTAGATCCATACTTCATTACCTAGATAGATCTATGACATTTAGCTTATATAGTGAGTTTAAACGATTTCAACAGCTCGACTTGGCGTCTCACAAGGCACCGAGTAATTTTCTGATACCTACCGTTATCGACAGGACTCCGACGGGTGAGCGAGCCTATGATATCTTCTCTCGGTTGCTTGAGGATCGTATC
>CAYGIM010000062.1:2242-5127 GCA_964349895.1 uncultured Candidatus Peribacteria bacterium
CTTTATTACCGGTCAGATCCATACGGACATGGCCAATAGTGTTGTCGCTCAGCTTCTCTTTCTCGAGAAGGTAGATGCAAAAAAAGACATCACGATGTATGTAAACAGCCCAGGTGGTGCTGTCACGGCAACGCTTGCGATGTATGACACGATGCAGCTTATCAAGCCAGATGTGTCGACAGTGTGTGTCGGTCTTGCGGCTTCCGGAGGATCAGTGCTTTTGATCGGAGGACAAAAAGGAAAGCGCTTTGCTCTACCAAACAGCGAGGTGATGATACACCAACCGCTTGGTGGTGTAGAGGGCCAGGCTTCTGACATCCTCATTCATGCCCAGTTTATCACGCGGACCAAAGATCAGCTCAATCGGATGATTGCCAAGCATAGCGGAAAAGCTCTCAAGCAAGTAGAGAAAGATACTGATCGCGACTACTTCATGACAGCACAAGAGGCTAAAGACTACGGGATTGTGGATCACGTTATTGAGAAGCACAGCGCAAAGTAGTTAGTTGGTCTTTCTAAAAGTGCACATTTCGGCGTCATCTTCATTCTTCGCTCCTCGATGTAGGAAGTACTACACCTGCGTCGTCTCAGAACTTGATTCCTTGAACTGCACTACTTTTAAGAAAGACCACGGAACAGAAAGGGCAAGGATTATTGTTTTATCATAAGCAAAAAATATATGTATATCACTGGGCTTTTTATGCTCAAGACCTCCTTTCACTACATCTCTGTTCCAGATGATTCGGGAGTAGTGGTAGGAGATTTCATCATCGTATCAACGCCTGATTTTCCGCAAGAAGTGGTAAAGGTGCTCAACGTCCATGCACCCGAGGCATCGGACAATAGATCTATCGATGACTCGTTTGTATTTTCTCGCAAAGTCTCAGAAGAAGATCTTTCGCGTATTCACGCGTACGTCGCGTTGTCAGCGGAGTCACGCAAAGTGTTTGGTGAGAAGATTATCTTTCACGGCTTAGACATGCGCCCCGTCGGTGTCTACTTTACCTTTGATGGTCAGGGAATGTACTTCCACTTTGTGGCAAAAGAACGTATCGATTTTCGTGAGCTGGTCAAAGACCTGGCGCGGATATTTAAAAAGAAGATCTTTTTGTATCAGATAGGCCCGAGAGATCGAGCGCGTCTGCAAGACGGCTATGGCACCTGCGGTCAGCGGCTTTGCTGCTCGTCGTTTCTCTTCAAGCCACCATCAGTTACCATGGAAGCGGTGAGAGCGCAGAACCTTTACTATAAGGACCGTGAAAAACTCATGGGGCTTTGCGGGCGTCTCAAGTGCTGTCTCAACTATGAGATGGATCACTACAAAGAGCTCAAAGCAAATATGCCAGAGGTCGGATCACGCGTGCACCTACATGATAAGGGAAATACAGTATACCGTGTGATCAGTCAGTCGATCCTCGATCAGCAGTTGCGCGTAGTTGCCGATGGAGCCTTTGATGTGACCACTATTCCCCTCAAGGATATCCGTGAGGTGATCGAGTCTGCCAAGCCAGAAGCAGCGGAAGCGCTAGCCGCGAGTCTCAAAGATATCGCGGACTAGTATAGCAGTGGCATCATTAGAATTCTGTCATTGCGAGTACTCGAAGCAATCCAGAAAAACAAAAGAAATCTTTTACGGTTTTAATGGAACTGGATCCCCGATGGATACTCGGGGATGACACAATCATTGTATTGTAATGACTCTCTAACTCTCATTCCTATGTCTGATCAATCTTGTCTCTTTTGCGGCATCGTATCGGGAGAGATACCAACAGAGTTCATCCATAAAGATGATGAAGTTGCTGTATTTCGTGATCTTCATCCCAAGGCTCCATTTCATGTTTTGGTCATTCCTGTGCGACATATCGAGTCGTTTGACGCGCTCACGTACGAGGATAGTCAGCTCTTGATCAAGATGGTTACGGTTATCCAAGATATTACGAAAGCCCCAGGGCTAGACGGGTACAAGGTTCTTACCAACGCCGGAGCAGGCGCTGGACAGGTGATACCACACCTACATTTCCACATCCTTTCTGGTACAAAAACAGCAAACGGTATCTAGCACTTATATGGCTTGCGGACTGGCTTAACAGCGCGTGCTGTTATTCCCTCTCGTTTTTATCTGATTTTGTTTGACAAGCTTTTTAGTATCTATAGAATGGGTCTTGCTGAGGGGCGAGTTTTTTGTTTACTCTGATGCCCAAGCGCAAAAGTCGTTACTTGAAAAGTAGATATAGATAGATGTAGTTAAGAAAGCTAATTCTGTTATTACATGGAATTAGCAGATTTTTCCTTGGTATTTAATATCAACGAAAGAGAAAAGTTACAACGGGCATATAGTGGATGCCTAGACTCGAAGTTCCGATGAAGGCCGCGGTTAGCTGCGAAAAGCCTCGCTAAGTCGCTAAACAGACAGTGAAGCGGGGGTTGCCGAATGGGGAAACCTACACCGAGTCATGTCGGTGTGTTGACGAATGTCAACGGGTACATTGCGAACTGAAATATCTTAGTAGCAATGGAGAAGAAAGAAAGTTCGATTCCCTCAGTAGTGACGAGCGAAATGGGAAGAGCCTAAACTCATGTAGTGTCAAACCAGCAGGTGTTGCTACGTGGGGGTTGCGGGAGTACATGTTGATCTCTGCTGAGATCAGGTACTGAGAGGGTCAACATAATTGAATAGTCTGGAAAGGCTAACCATAGAGAGTAACAGTCTCGTAAGTGAAATGTTGTCACCCGGTACGATGTATTTCCCAAGTAGGGTCGGACACGTGAAATCCGGCTTGAATCCAGGAGGACCACCTCCTAAGGCTAAACAGACTTCGAGATCGATAGCGAACAAGTACCGTGAGGGAAAGGTGAAAAGAACCCCGGTGAGGGGAGTGAAATAG
>CAYGIM010000063.1:0-5106 GCA_964349895.1 uncultured Candidatus Peribacteria bacterium
ATCAAGGAGGGCTTACAGAAAGCGTCGGGCAAGTCCCCCTGACAAGGGGGATGTAGGGGGTTGAATGAAAGAACGATTGAATGGATCCCCAGCCTTCACTCTGCGAGTTATGGCTGGCACAGCCGACTGAGTAGTTTAGTGAAGTGCAGTCCGCAGTAGCTTATTAGCACAGGGGCGACGACACTCACTCTCGGGGATGACAGACTCTCCCTACATAAACGGCCTCAGGTCTATCCCTCTATTCTTAGCTGTCGTATCGATATTGTGAGTGCACGACTCGATATTGAGGTCGATCCCACATACCGGACACAATCCCTTACAGTCTGGCTTACAGATGGGATCATGCGGAATATGCATCAATACCTCCTGGATCAACAAAGGCAACAAGTCGATACGCATGGCCTTCATATCGACAGCAAACATATCCGTTACCTCTTCTCCTTTGAAATCCTTTGGTAAGGTATAGTAAAACGTCCTCTCTACATCATGAAACTCCATAGCTTGTGTAAATTGCGTCAAACATCGCGCACAGGTGAGTAGGTATGAAAAAGATACAGACTTACCTATCACCATGATCCGATCATCCACTTTTACGAGCTCGATCTTACACGCAACCATGACTGGCTCATCTACATCAGGTAGATCAAGGGAGATATCAAATGAGTGCTTTTCTGTAAAGCCTACAGGTTTATGCCAAAGATGTGCTACCGGAAGATAATAGTGTGTCATAAGGAAATGCTATGTATTCATGTGTAGAAAGATACCTATCGAGAATCAGCGAGGCAGAGCGAGCATCCAGCAACTCATCACCTTTGGGAGGAACTCCAGCCTTTGAGGGTAGGACCGAGTTTAGCTGCTCTTCTGCTTCAAAGGTGGTAAAAGCTTCGTTTACAAATATGATCGATACGCCTGGATTGTCGCGCAGCATACGCTTGATCATGCCGATAATCAACTCACACTGGGCATTGAGGTTTCCACTGGCGTCGCATGGTAAGCCTACCACAAGTCCACAAGCATCTTCCGATACATAGGTAATAAACACCTCGTGGATCCAAGATGCATCTTTTGTCACTGCTATATGCTTTTTGGGAAAAGCCACGGTCTGGCTTTTATTGCTTACAGCAACACCGATCGTCTTTGTCCCAATATCCAGAGCAAGCAGTTTTCCAATCTGAGGAAAATCGATCATATATGAAAGGTCTGTCATCCCCGAGTACCCATCGGGGATCCAGTTCCATTGAATCAATAAATGTTTATTTTCTGGATCCCGGATCGCACTCGAATACTCGTTTTTCCGGGATGACGAAGCACATTATAGAGTTTTAGGGAGCAGACTACTTAGCAGCAACTACCGCTATAGGCAAAGAAAACGTATTCTCTCCTACCTGGATCTCGGCGGTGTAGTTACCAAGCTGCTTGATATGGGTAAAGTGAACCATATCCTGTGGGAGCTCGATCTTGTGCTCAGCCACAAGAGCTTCGCATACCTGCCGCTCGGTAACAGCTGCAAACAAGGTATCTTTTTTCGTGACCTTTGAGCTGAGAGTCAGTGTGCCAACAGATGCCAGCTCCTTCATGAGCTCATCTGCCTTGGCCAAGATCAATGCTCGCTTCTTGTCCTCACGACCACGGATCAGCTCGATGCGTCGTAGCTCACCTTCTGTTGCTGCCTTTGCAAGCTTCTGAGGAAGCAGATAGTTCATCGCATATCCACGAGCAACTGTGACAACATCATGCTTCTTACCGAGCTGCTCTACCTTTACCAAAAGAATAACTTTCATAACGCAAAATGAGAAAATATATAGGTTTATAGGTGAAACACCTTACTTTTGAGCCAACCAAAGAAATGTGGGACACTCAGTGGTTCTTTGAGTGAAAGCTGTTCAGTGGTGTACCACGTGTGTACTTTACTAAAGCGATCCTGAGGGTATCCTAGCATATCAAAGTGAACATTCAAGATTTTCCTATCAATAGCTGTATACAGCAAGGGTTTATAAAGGAAGATTGCCGGCACTTGTTCACGGAAGATCTTGTTTACCTCTTCAAGCTTGGCGTTACGATACGTAGTTAACTGCTCTTCAGAAGAGAAGTTTCCTCGAGGCGAACGAATCTCTTTTAAGAGCTGATCTGCCGTTACCGACTCGAAGTCAGAAAGGTTGAGTCCACTTCCTGTAGCTTGTGTCGAGTTCCAGTATGGATAGGTATCGAGGTTGTAGCCGAGAGTCTGACCAAAGAGGAGGATATCATACGAACGCTTCTCTATGACCTGCATCAGGTCATCTTGGTTGAGGTAATGCAGCTCCACACCCACACCGATAGCCTGCATGTCTTTTTGAAACGCCTCAGATATGCGCTGATAGATCAAGCTTCCCTCCAGCGTGTAGAGTCCGAGGATGAGCTTCTTTCCTTCTTGGTTCACACGGATCTGCGTATCTCCTACTGTAGATCCAGAAGCAGATACGACCTTGGCAATATTTTGATTGAGGTTGATATTTGCATTGGTCGTTGTCGGAGCCGTATTGAGATTGGTATTGGCCACCGCAGCATTGGCATTTGCATTGGTCTTTGGCGCAGCAGCATTCACGTTGGTATTTACAACTGGTGTAGGCTTTGGTGTCTCTACAGCAACTGGAGCTGGCTTGGGCTCTTCCATTCCTTGATATATGGTGATCGTATCGATCAGCTGCTTCTTACCACCCACAGACGCATATGCAGAGAATACATTCTTGCCACGTTTCATCGTACCAAGCGACGTATCAGCGCGGAATGACCATGTCTTTCCCCCTGCTTTGTAGAGATTGAGCCGAATACCATTTACATAGACCGCATCAGTTCCTGCTGGAGCATAACCCCGGACATATACCTTTTTGAGGTAGGTATAGAACTCACTACTACTTGAAGGCTCATAGATACCACCAGAAGTTGCAGCAATTTGGTCAGACATAAGCTCCGCATATAATGGTCGAAGATCCTGAGCTTGTCGAAGGGCCTGGCGAGGAAGCTTCCATCCAGCATCAAAGAGACCTCCTTTGGCCTTGTCTTGATCATAGGTATACGTCCACTCTTTGTCGTCGAGCTCCAAGAATGGCGTATCGACACGGCGTACATATGGATACTCATGCAAGATATTTACCTTGTTGAACCCAAGCTGAAGAGCCAAACGTGTCTTGGCATCTTTGAGCACAGGACTGTCAGTATTGAGGAAGAGAGCTACATAGCGTGGCACTTCGTATGAGACGATATTAAATCGCTTCTCTTCTCGGACCAGATCGAGCGCCTCATAGGGCACCGAGCTGATACCATCGATATCACCCATGTGAGCCGCAAGCTGCTCATAGCTATCAAACAGACGGAAGATGACATTTCTGACCAATGCTCGACCTTCGAAGTACTTCTCATATGACTCAAGAGTGACCTCGTGCTCCTTGCTCTCTGTATCTACCTTGAGCAACTGATATGGACCGCAGCCGACAAAACGCTTGTTTTCATCGAGTGTAGGATCATCATATGCATTCACCGGGATAGAGTCCCAGATATGCTTAGGCAGAATTCCGACCGTGAGGAGCGATGGGAAAAAGTAGTACGGCTCGCTCAGACGAAACACGACATTTTTATCATCCATCTTTTCCACTACGACGCCATCAAAGCTCGAAGACAAGAACGCATTCTTGAAGTCTGGATTGGCCGTGATCTGCTGGTACGTAAATACCACATCATCTACCGTAACCGGCTTGCCGTCGTGAAACGTCACCCCGTCTTTCAAGGTAAACGTGTAGGTCTTTTTCTCTTTATCTACCGTGTAAGTAGCTACAGATGGCACGACCTTCTTCTGATCCGAGTCAAACTTGGTAAGGCTGCAGTTGACCAGATTGCCGATATTCTCCTCGACATTGTTGTCACTGATAAACAGAGGGTTGAGCGTAGAAACAGTTCCTATGATTCCCTCTCTATACACACCACCAAGACTAGGCCGGTACTCAGAAAAATCTCGGTAGTAGAGAAAGAGAAGCGCGAGAAGACAGACAACTGCGAAGCCTAGAGAGGCGAGAGACCAAATGTATTTTTTCTGAAGCATAGTAATATAAGTGTTTAAGCTACTGTCATTGCGAGTACTCGAAGCAATCCATGGAAGATCGCACAAATGAGTCTAGTTTTCAGGATCCCTCATTATAGCTTATTCAAAACCTCTTTAATCCCTTAAGGAGACAGAATTACCTGCAGCACACACCGTTGTTAAAATCCAACCAACAATGAAGCTGACGAAGTAACACGTGCTTTTCAACGATCCTTATAACCCGCGGGCGATAAAAAGGCCGATGGTATTGATAACAAATAAGATTGCGAGAACAATCGTTGCCCGAGCCAAGAACTTCTCAAATCCTCTCTTCGCTGTATGAAACGTGGATGAGCTTCCGCCAAATGTTGCAGACAAGCCACTTCCTCGATGCTGGAGAAGTATGCTGAGAGACAAGGTGAGTGCAAATATGATCTGCAATATCATGAGTGTCGTCTTCATCTATGTGTGTCGTAAAAATGTAGTGTGTAGTATTCCCATACTAATCGACAGAACTATAGCACAGTACGAAAAAGTTTCAACGCTGGGGAAAACGAGCGTATACCCAAGGCTGGGTACCAGAGCTATCAAGATCGATGTCGTGTACAGGAGTCCCGCATAGAGTACCACGATAAAGAGACCGAACGTGATGATCAGGAGAGGAAGTGAGAGCAGCTTAAAAAGTGGATGAATGATCCAGTACATGAGTGCCCATAGGAGACTTCCCGCAAGCATTGCCGCGTATCCCCCGCTTACCGACAGCCAATGCAGCTCTGAAAAAAGAGCAAGCAGTAGGGCAACGACGATGGTGTGGATGATAAAGCGTTTCATATAGTGTTCTTATTCCAATATACAACTCTGTCATTCCCGAGTACCCATCGGGAATCCAGTTCCATCTATGTTTTGTTAAGGTTCCTTTCGCATCCTGGATCCCCGATCAACTTCCTTTTGGACATAGTTGACTAGTCGAGGATGACAGATTCTTTTTTCTTTCTGGATCCCGGCTGAGTACGCCGGGATGACGAATCATTTTATATAGTACTGTACTATAT
>CAYGIM010000064.1:0-5092 GCA_964349895.1 uncultured Candidatus Peribacteria bacterium
CTAGTGAAGTGTATCCGCCAAAGCCTTAGCGTAGGTGGGCAAACTCCTTAAATGAAGTTGATCGGGGATCCAGGATCGTTTTCTTTTCTTTTTTATTTCTGGATCCCGGGTGAGTACCCCGGGATGACGGATTAATACAAAATGATGACAGACTTTCAAAGAGGCAGACTACGGTCTGTCTTTTTTTCGTTGTATGAATTCCTCCCCTGCCATACTAGTGGGGGAGGTTAGGAGGGGGATCAATCTCAAATCCTATAAGACTGGATTGCCATGAGTACTCGCAATGACATACTCCCTTGCGGGAGGGACATATGGTACTACAATAGTGTTAATACACTTTGCATTCTTCTCTTATGAAAAAGATTCTCTATAGTTTTCTCGCAGTTGCACTACTCGCTGGATACGCTTTGCCTGCAGCTCAAGCCGCGGAGTTCTGGTATCAGCAAGAGGTTGAACTCAAGGTGCCTATCACGGGTGACTCGTATATCTTTACCTCGGCTCTGAGTAATCAGCTTACTCATACGGGTGACCTAACTGCCGTATCTGCGGCAGCAAAGATCGACGGGGAGGTGACAGGGGATCTGACTATCCTGACAGGGGAGCTGCATCTGAACAACATCGTACGAGACGATGTGCGTGCGGCAGGAGGTGAGATCTATATCAACAACGTTGTATACGGTGATGCTATACTAGCTGGAGGTACCGTAGAGATTGGTACCGGAGCGGTGATCCATGGCGACTTGATCGTGGCAGGAGGAGAGATCCGCTCATATGGTACAGTAAAAGGGCGGACTCATCTCATATCGGACGATCTCACATTGGGAGGAAGCTATGAAGGCGCAGTAGGTCTCACAGGCAAAAAGATTCTTTTGAACGCCAAATTCCAGAGCCCACTAGAGGTACGAGCTGCTGAGGTGATCACACTTGGTACGAGTGCTTATTTCACACAGGGTATCAAGTATTGGCATGCCAAGGATGCACTCGATCTGACTGGCAAGGTGGGTAGTGGTACGACACTCTTTGATCCAGCTCTCAAGATCGATGCGATCGATACGCGCGAGTACTCTACATTTTTGACTCGTCTTTCTCAGGGGGCATTTGTCTGGGACCTGCTGAGTAGTATCGTGAGTCTGATCTTCTTTGTTCTCTTCTTTGAACACCTGTTTGCACGAGCAGCGGAGCATACACGCAAGAGTGTCTTGATGACTATCGCTGCTGGATTGGCTTACTTCATCATGGTTCCTATCTTGGCATTTGCCTTGATGATTACCGTGTTTGGTATACCGTTGGCCGGTCTACTTCTCACTCTATATATAGTCACCTTTATCTTTGCCTTACCTATCGTTGCGTACTACATCTCTCATCTGATACGCCTCAGGTGGTACACAGAGTCTGGGCGGGGACTACAGTTTCTCATAGCTTCTATTGTGATTCTCATCCTCACACTGTTGATAGGTATAAGTCCGCTCTTTGTATTGCTGGTCATTGCTGGCGCGATTCTAGCACTTGGTGGCATGATGCGTGAGATCTTTAGTAAGATGAAGAATCAGTAAAGCTAGTATTTACTGAGGCCTGATGTTGTGCTATATGAGCGATAACATATTTCTCAAAAGCACCATGGAAGACAGACCAGAGTATCGTATAAAGGATGCGGCAGACCGCTTCAAACAAGCGATGAGCGCAGACAATCTACCGCCGAAGAAGTATCCGGTGCACGCTGCGGTGATCCATAAAGTAACAGAGGCGGTTACAAGTAATCTTGGCATTACGGCTCGTGGATTTTCACACGCTGCTACGAGCAGGGAGTTTGACAACCTCTATGACGAGATCAAAACAGATCCTCTTCTCATGCTTTATCCAAAGGTCACTCGGTTTTTGGTCGATGCTATCTTGGATGGTAATCCTCCTAACTGGATTATGGGTAGAGTATGGACACGTGTGCTACTAGAGGAGCGTGATAAGAATCTCGGTATGGTGTACAACGCGTTGGCCAAGAGAGATGCAATACATATCATCACGGATTCTCTTGAGCCACCGTTTTCTACCGATCCCTCATTGCTGGAGGCACTCGCGCAGATGATGATCTATGAGTCACTTCCCAACGCGCAGAAGTTTATGACATGCGACTATCCTCTCCTTTCAAGCTTTATAGAAAGAGTTGCAGTATTGATCATCGTAAAAGATGAGACAACAATCAACGCAAAGATACAATACAGCTTTGAAGGTGATGAGACCTATACAGATGTACAGACAGTAAGGATTGCATAGGAGTTACACTCTCCAGATCGGTGCGATAGTCGCAGCGATCTTTTTGGTTCCGATGCTTGGGTCTTGAAATATGACCGTGAGCATATTTCCTTGGATAGAGATGACTGATCCTTCTCCCCAGATCTTGTGCATGATGTGGTCACCGACCTCTAGCTCGACATCGTCAAAGTTGTATGCGGGCTGATCGTCTTCTTGTTTCTTTTCTAGACTACGGAAGGTCTGGCTAAGTCGTTCTGGAAATCTCTCGATCAGGTGCTCGGGTATCTCCTCGAGAAATCTCGAAGGGTTATTGCTTTGAAAATCGCCATAGATCATACGAGATAGTGCGTAGCTCAAGAAAAGCTTTTCGCGCGCTCGGGTGATACCTACATACATGAGGCGTCGCTCTTCTTCGAGCTCATCTTGCGAGAGGAGTGACTGAGAGTGAGGGAAGAGGTTTTCTTCGCAGCCTATGATAAACACATATGAGAACTCTAGTCCCTTGGAGCTGTGCAGAGTCATGAGTGTTACAGCATTGTCAGTCTCGTTGATCTTGTCGAGATCTGAGACGAGAGCTACCTCCTCGAGAAATGTAGTGAGTGAGAGTCCTGCCTCGAGACCGTCATACTTGCTGGCTACACTCACCAACTCCTCTACGTTGCGTAGGCGTTCCTCACCTTCCTCGGAGCCGTCTTTCAGATACTCTTTGTAGCCTGATGTTGTGAGGATGTACTTGATGATACCACCTGCGCCAAGTGTTGTGCTCATGGTACGCGCATCTTCTATGAGTTTATAAAACTCTTTGAGCTTGGTCTGACTGGAGCTTTCTTCGCCACGCTTGAGCATGTGATCGATCGTAGCATAGAGAGGTAGGCCAAGTGCTCGTGCTTGCTCTTCTATGGCTTGCAGGGATTTGTCGCCGAGCTTACGAGAGGGGACGTTGATGATACGCATCAGAGAGACATCGTCCTTTGGGTTGTTGATCAGTCTCGTATATGCCAGGATGTCTTTGATCTCTTTGCGCTCGTAGAACTTTACACCACCGACGATCTTGTAGGGGATGCCGTGTCTGAGCATCGACTCTTCTACCACGCGACTCTGTGCATTGGTCCTATAGAGCACGGCAAAGTCTTTGTAACTTGCAGGTGTGGTACGCATCAGGTAGTGCATTTTCTGCACTGCTATGTCGCACTCGTGGCGCTCGTTGTTGCCCTCGATGATGCATATCTTTTCGAGCGTCTTTTTGTCTGTCCACAGGGTCTTGTCTGTCTTGAGCTTGTTGTTTTTGATTACCTCATTTGCCGCCTCAATGATCATATCGGTCGAGCGATAGTTGCGCTCAAGTTTGATCACTTTTGCTCCAGGAAAGTCTTTCTCAAAGTTCAAGATATTGCCCATGTTTGCACCTCGCCACGAGTAGATGCTCTGGTAGTCGTCACCGATCACGCAGATGTTTTTGTACTTGTCTGCGAGCAGTTGTATCAGTGTGTACTGTGAGTGGTTGGTATCCTGGTACTCGTCTACATGGATGTACCGGTAGAGGTCCTGATACTTTTCGAGTACTTCTGGTTCGAGTGTGAAGAGTATAATCGTCTTCATGATGAGATCGTCGAAGTCGAGTGCGCTCTGTGCAAAGAGTTTTTTTTCGTACTGTATGTAGACCTCTGCTACTGTTTCTGCGAATCGTGTCGTTGCGATATTTGCATACTGTTTGGCATTGAGCAGCTGCTCCTTTGCTTTTGAGATCGCATTGAGCATGCTCTTGGGTGTGTTTTGCTTCTCATCTATCTTGAGGTCTTTGAGGATCATCTTGATCACGGCAAGAGAGTCGGCGGTATCAAATATCGTAAAGCTGTTTTCATAGCCTAGTCGATGGATCTCCTTTCGTAGTATTCTCACACAGATTGAGTGAAATGTTCCCATATGAGGCAAGGTGCCTCCCTGACCTGGGGCTCCTGCGAGTAGCCTTGCCAGACGGTCTTTCATCTCATTTGCAGCCTTGTTGGTAAACGTCACTGCAAGCACGTTGAGTGGGTGGATATGCTTTTCTATGATCAAGTAGGCGATTCTATGTGTAAGGGCCTTTGTCTTACCTGAACCGGCGCCAGCAATTATCAGGAGGGGACCTTCTGTCGTGGTGACTGCTTCTTGTTGTTGTTCATTGAGGCCTTCGAGTAGCATGGTTGTATTGAATGTCAGTAGGGAATGGTACTAACATACCGAAGGTGTACTGTCTCGGCAAGGCAAATAAAAAAGGCCTTTCACAACGTGTTGTGAAAGGCCCAAGTCTCCGTCATTCCGGAGTATTCATCCGGAATCCAGACATTCTTTTTGTTTTTATTTTCTGGATCCTCGATGAGTACTCGAGGATGACAGATTGATTGATATTGGATGTGCGTATACGTACATCCAATATCTTTTCTTACCCCTCTCCCTTGATGGGAGAGGGTGATCTTATCCCTTCTGACTTACCAGGATAAACCGGGAAGACTCGAAGCTCAGAGGATTACCATGGTAGTCGCCGTAGAGCTCGGTCACGTGCAGTCCAGCCTTTGCTAGCATGCGCGTGAGCTCTGCGACCGTATACATACGAAGCGACAGAAATGTCTCTTCACGCTTACCTCCTTTCCAGATACGCACACGTTTCTCGACATTACGACCTGTCAGGTGATCAAACTCTTTCTCGACGATAACGATCGACCCGTCTGGCAACTCGTTCCAGTCTTTCGGTTTGTACTGCCTCACTACCCGATCTCGGTTCATGACATCCAGGAAGAACTTTCCTCCCGGTTGCAGAGCTTTCGCCACCTGATCAAGAGCTTTTTGGTCCTCGTCGTCACTCTCC
>CAYGIM010000065.1:0-5089 GCA_964349895.1 uncultured Candidatus Peribacteria bacterium
GCCATATACTGATCTATATTGCTCGAAATACACAAAGAAGGACTTAAACACATGGACTTGAAAATCAGACATCCAAGAGAAATCCAGATGGAAAAGTTGTTACAGATCTTACTGATACTGACAGTAAATAACAGTCTCAAATGGGTGCGCAATGACCCAGCAATAGCTGAACTTATGGGAGATCTTTTAACTGCACATGCAGATGATACGTACTGCTATGGTGTTGGATATACGATCAAATACAGAAACTTTTATATTGGGATTCATCTTTTTAAAGAAAAGGTAAGATCCGTGGACCAAAGCATTTATGCTCGTAGCCCAGGGGATCAATGCTTTGATAAGTATGTGCTTGAGCTAATTAGAACTCCTGAAGGACTCAAAAGTGAGCACATTGTTTGCTGGAAAGAATTCCAAGCAACAAAGAAAGAAGTTGTATCATCTGAATTGAAGAGTAGAGATGGGCATAATGTGGCATACGTGCAAAATCCACAAAAGCGAGCACTTCATATTCTTTTCAAGGCGATCGACGATATACAAAACGGTCCTGATAATGATCTTCAACTTATTTCTGATTTAGTTGGATATTTATCAAAGGAATCTCTTACAACCAAACTTTAAACAGAAACTTTTCACATAGTGGGGGTAGAGATACCCCCACACTTTGACAGCAACAGCACTTTGCACAATGTATCTTGTACCAACTATCTAACTTAGAATACGGCTCGATCAAGCCATCTCGGTATATACTGATACCCCGTGTTATTTCGTGTTTTTCGGTCTTTCACTCCAACTTCATTTCTTTATAATAGTTACATACATTTTTTGCACTCTTCATGTTACGAATCGTATTTTGGGGTTCGACAGATATTTCAGCTCGCGTATTTTCATTGTTACTCGATAATCCGGATCTCGTATCTGTCGTTGGCGTTATCACAGTCCCAGATAAGTCTGTTGGTCGTAGCCAGACCCTTGCCGCAAATCCTGTAACTCAGCTTGCACAGACTCACTCTATACCTATCATCCAACCACCTAAATGTGATGATTCTGTACGAGCCTTTTTGCATGATATACAGCCAGATATCTCGCTTGTTGTGTCATATGCAAAGATCATTCCAGCTGATATTATTGATATCCCACGACATAAGTCCGTCAATGTCCATTTTTCGCTTCTACCTGATCTACGCGGTGCCTCTCCTATAGAGTCCGCATTGCTACGAGGGTTTACGCGTTCTGGAGTGACGATTATGCTCATGTCTGCAGGCCTTGATGAAGGCGATATCATATCCCAATACCCTTTTGATATCTCTGTAGATGACACACGACGAGATCTCTTTGATGCATCAATCAAGATATGTGAAGAGCATCTTTTGCCGGATATGGCATCGTATGTTTTAGGCGGTATCGTACCCACAACTCAAGACCATAGTTTAGCTACCCATGTCCGTAAGTTTACGACTGAGGATGGCTTGATTGATGCACAAAACATGGAGGCTCTGGCCGCACACAATACGATCCGAGCACTGGCAGAGAACCCAGGAACGTATTTCGTATCAGAGGGTAAGAAATATAAGGTCTATATGTCAAAGCTAGCGTCTGATCTAGAGCTTCCAGAATTGCCCGCACCTGGTACATTGTTTGTATATAGCAAACGCCTGTTTGTGATGATGAAAGACGCACCTCTCGAGCTCCTACAAATCCAGCCAGAGAGCAAAAAAGTCATGGATGCATCAAGTTTTATCAATGGTTATCGACATCTCATACAAAGCCTATGACACTATACCTCAAGTATCGTCCTACCACATTTAGTGATATATCAGGTCATGAGCATGTGAAAAAGATCATACGTAGTGCGATCCGACTAGGGCGGCCTTCTCAGGCTTACTTATTTACAGGGCCTCGTGGTACCGGTAAGACGACACTTGCCCGTGTGATTGCGCGAGCTATCAACTGTCTCAACCCGACTCAAGATTTCGATCCCTGCAATGAATGTAATGTTTGTACGGGGATCCTCGATGGGAGCATCTACGATGTAATCGAGATCGATGCGGCGTCAAATAGAGGTATCGACGAGGTACGCGATCTGCGAGAAAAAGTACACTTCCTCCCACATATTGCAGCAAAGAAGGTCTACATCATCGACGAGGTACACATGATGACCAAGGAGGCGTTTAATGCGCTTCTCAAGACGCTTGAGGAGCCGCCCAAGCATGTGCACTTTATCTTTGCGACTACAGAGATTCACAAGGTGCCAGATACGATCATCTCTCGTTGTCAGCGGTTTGATCTGAGCCGGATCGATGAGCAAGACATCGTAGAGCGTCTTTCATTTATAGCAAAAGAAGAGGCTATCGAGGCCGAGGGCGCAGCTCTTAAGTTGATAGCTCGACATGCTGAGGGGGGCCTCAGAGACGCTATATCTCTCTTGGAAAAAGTGACGACTGATCAAAAGATCACGCTTGAAAACACTCGCCTGCTTTTGGGACTTGTTTCTGATATCGTCCTTGGTGAGCTCTATGTATGTATCAGGAATGGCGATACAGATGCAGCGGTAAAACTCATACAAGACATATATGCTCAGGGCTTTGATCCTGTGCAGACGATACGTCATCTCTTGCATATCCTTCGCGATGATCTAGGTACTGCTATCGGTAAACGTGATCTTGCTGCTATGAATCGGATTATTGCTTACACAGAGATCTTGCTCGGGGCCAACAACGAGCTCAAGAGTACTCCCCTGCCACTTTTGACTATCGAGAAGATGGTTGTGAAGTGCTGTTTGCTCACGATGTCCAAGCAAACGACAGAAAAGCCTGCGGTCGCGGAGAAGCAGGAGGTCAAAGAAGTAGTATCAAAGGAGCCTGATACCAAGGCGGTAGATACCTCCCCTATCGTGGAGCATGAGCGGCCTTTTATGCCACTGAATGAGACAAAGACTGCTGAGGATAAGCCACAAGTGGTCTTGTCCGTAAGCTCAGATATACAGGATAAGTGGCATAGTATAGCGACAAGCATCACAAAGATATCACTACGTATCAGTCTAAAATCAGCGCAAGTCAGGGAGATGGATGGAAAGTTTATAACGCTCGCATTTGCTTCAGAGTTTCAGCGTGATATCGTGAGAAATGAGGAGGCGCTTCTCTATAGTGAGATAAAACGAATCACGGGCGACGATGTGGCTCTCAAGTATCTGATCGATCATTCACTGGCACCAAAGAAAGATGAGTTGCTTAACCTCACTACGGCTCCCAGGGTAGAGAGCACACCCGCCGCACCTTCTGAGGCTCTTGCTCCAAGTGGGCTGAGTGAGTCGATGATCTTCGATATGTTTGGCGCTACAAACTGATGATATAGCATCTGTCATTCCAGAGTACTCATGTGGAATCCAGTTCCATAATGAACAGATAGTTTTTCTTTTTTGTTTCTGGATCCCGGATCGCGTCAGGGTACTGCCTTGTCCGGGATGACGGAGTAAGAGCACGCTCATA
Source organism: uncultured Candidatus Peribacteria bacterium (assembly GCA_964349895.1). GTDB lineage: Bacteria > Patescibacteriota > Gracilibacteria > CAYGIM01 > CAYGIM01 > CAYGIM01. The sequence continues at coordinate 3,486 of CAYGIM010000065.1, forward strand.
TTGAATAACACAATACTTCTATGTTTATATCCGCATCATTACTTAAGACTGACCCAAAGGTGTTTGAGCTGACACAAAAAGAACTCGAGCGACAGCAACACGAGCTCGAGCTGATACCTTCTGAAAACTATGCATCGAAAGCAGTTCTTGAGGCGATGAGCAGTGTCTTCGCCAACAAGTATGCAGAAGGCTATGTGGGCAAGCGATACTATGGTGGTCAGGTCTATGTAGATCAGGTGGAGCAGCTGGCGATCGACCGTGCCAAGAAACTCTTCGGGGCTGAGCATGTAAATGTACAGTCGCTCTCAGGGGCTATTGCCAACATAGCTGTATTTTTTGCATTGCTCAACCCAGGCGATACGATACTTGCCATGGCTCTAGACCAAGGAGGGCACTTGAGCCATGGTCATCCTCTCAACATATCTGGCAAGTGGTTCAATATCGTACCATATATGGTAGATCCGACGACACATGTGCTCGATATGGCAGAGGTGAGGAGGCTTGCGCACGAGGTAAAACCGAAGCTCATCTTGGCAGGATTTAGCTCGTACCCAAGAAATCTGGACTGGAAAGAGTTTAGTGATATCGCCAAAGAAGTTGGAGCTATATCCATGGCAGACATCGCACACGTAGCAGGCCTGATCGCCGGAGGAGCTCTCGAGTCACCAGTTCCACACTTTGATATCGTGACCACCACGACGCACAAGACGTTGCGGGGCCCTCGTGGAGCGATGATCATGTGCAAGGAGTCTTTTGCAAAGGATATTGATCGTGCTGTCTTTCCGGGGATCCAGGGTGGGCCTCACATCCACCAGATAGCAGCCAAAGCAGTGTGCTTCGAAGAGGCATCTAGAGATGAGTTCCGAGCGTATGCACAGAGCACGATTCTGAATGCGAAGACTCTAGCGACAGAGCTCCAAGCTCAAGGCTGTAAGTTGGTAACTGATGGTACCGACAATCATATGGTACTTATAGATGTATCTAGTTTTGATCTGAGTGGTAAAGCGGCGCAAGACGCCCTCGAGATGGCCGGTCTCAGTGTAAACAAAAACGTCATCCCTTACGATGCTCGTAAGCCACAGGATCCTAGTGGTATTCGCATAGGTACTCCTGCTGTCACGACACGTGGTATGGGAACTGCTGAGATGACGCTCATCGCTGATATCATCGTCCGTGCTCTCAAGAATCACGCAGATGATCACATGCTATTAGATCTCAAGAATGAAGTGAGAGAGTTAGCGTTGCGGTTTCCGATATATAGCTAACTATGTCATTGCGAGGAGGTACTCCTACGTGGCAATCCAGAGCTGAACTCAATAGGCTTTAATGAGTCTATAGAACATCCGCTTATGTTTGCTTTCTTTTCTGGATTGCTTCGAGTACTCGCAATGACAGACAGAAAAAAAGACCTCATCATACTGATGAGGTCTTTTTTTCTGTTAGAACGTTTATGCAATAAAACCGAAGTATCCAAACACAAGTCCGAGGACAAGCATGACAAGACCGATGATCTGGCTATTTACAACCCAGCTTTTGAAGAAGGACATGAACTTTGGGAAGGCGAGTATCATAACTCCCTTGATGAGGATGGCCCAACCTATGAT
>CAYGIM010000066.1:0-5064 GCA_964349895.1 uncultured Candidatus Peribacteria bacterium
ACACCACTCTGGTAGGTAATACCCGTCGTGGCAGAAAAGAGAGATGTAGCCGTAACAGCTGCAGCCGCAGCTGATCCTGTGTTGTTTACAAATGCTGCAAACTCTATCTCATCCCCAGGACGAGCCTCGATCGTATCAGCACCGGCAAGCGGCTGACGTGTTATATTGGTAGCGGACACACTCGTAGACGTACTTGTCGTCGCAGCCTCTGCGGTGGAAACCAGTGAAAGAGAAGGGATTAAGTACGTGGTACTTATCGTGAGAAAAAGGATGTAACTGACTGCCTTGCGGCAGAGAAATACAGGGAGAGGATCTGTGTCCATAATGTCTTACACGAATAATATATAGGGTATTGTGTAGTACTGGTACGTAAGTTGAGACCACATAGTAGGATTAAATTTTACAATGTCAAGGAATTTGCCCAAACTGAAACTTGCGTTAAAGTATCCATATGAGTAAACATATCTCCCCTATCATCCAAGTGCTTACAGATGTCTGTAATAAGACAATCTCAGCGACTCATGGCGCAAAGAAACTGCGGATTTCTCGCCCGACAATCTATCGATGGATTGATGAGTTTCGAGCAACGGGGACAGTATCGCTGCAAAAGCCAGGTCCGAGGAGAGGGAGTAAGCCATGGAACAAGACGGCTGCAAATACGGAGGAAGAGATTCTCCAGCTTTTAAAGAAAGATACCGTGACAAAAGAAGAGGCTTTGAGACTCCAAGGTCTTCACCCCACAACACTCTGGCGTATCAAAAAGAGAAATCATGTACGCATGAACACAAAGAAAAAGAAGCGCATACAACCATCATATGAGATCCGGGTAGAAGAGATGGGACCTACAGCAACACGTATCACCGACATTCTCACATCCGAGAAAAAGCTCGTCTTTCACCAGAGTAAGCAACACATTCTCCCCTATATACGAGCACATAAAAGTCTCACGATACAGGTATCAGGAAGTGATGCGTATGTAGAAGAGCTCACACAACTACTTGCAGCAGAAAAACATGTCATCATTCAAAAGCGCTAAGTCATGTATTGCGCATAGCCTATATGCGCATTAATATGGAAATGATATCCCTTATTTCACCTCACTATGAAAAAGCTCGTCGCAGGTACGCTCTTGGCCGCATCACTCTTCTTGGTTGGTTGCTCCAGCGCACCACAAAAGAAAGCTGATGTTATCCAGTATACAGCAAAAGAAGCATCACTCACCTATTTCAAATCCACAGCACGGATGGATCTCAAGACGGCAACCCTCGGGTTTATGCCTGAAGGCAAAGTACTTGGTGGAGATCCAAGCGCAGAAGGAAAGCAGTTTGCACGCGTAGAGGTAACCATCACTGGTACCGCTGAAGAACCATACTACTTCAACTACACAAACTTCTCTCTCGATACAGCAAAAGAGAAAGGCGTCACTCAGACATTCCTGATCAATGACAGCAATGCAAAAGACCTCTTCTCATCGACAAGTAATAAGAAGTTGGCAAAAGGAGAAAGTGTAACAGGTGCGATCTACTATGAGGTAGATGCAAAAGAAACACTCGATACCATGAGCCTCAACTACAAGGGCTATGATGAGCAGGGAGCTGAAAAGCTTGCAACGATTGCTCTGAAGAAGTAAGCCAAACAAAATAGGAGAGATCAAAAGACTACCCAGAAGCCATGGCTTCTGGGTAGTCTTTGTCTTATTCCTCCCCTGCGCTTCGCGGGGGAGGTTAGGAGGGGGCACTAAATGAATATAATCTATTGGAAGTGGGGTTGCTCATCACATCTCCTCTGTCTTTTTAAACTTCAGAGAACAAGAGTTTATACAATACCTCGTCCCCGTTTCCGTAGGCCCATCGGGAAAGACGTGACCGAGATGCCCTCCGCAGTTCGGACAAAATGCTTCGGTACGAACCATACCAAGACTTGTATCCTGTTCTGTACCAACACTATCATCATCCAGAGGACGATCAAAGCTTGGCCAACCCGTCCCAGAGTCAAATTTATGGTCAGATGCAAACAATTCAAACCCACACGCCTTACACACATACATGCCCGTCTCATGATTATCCAAGTATGTGCCACTAAACGGTAGCTCGGTCTCCTTTTTTCGAAGTACCCGATACTCCTCCTCCGTAAGCTTCTCTTTCCACTCCTGATCTGGTACATCCATCATGTCTTCCATGGTATCTGTATTATTGATTACATTGGTTCTTTTTTCACAGTCTCTTCAAGCATGAAGAAAAGAATCGTGCTAGCTACAGCAAAGTATCCTGTGACGCTACAGCCCAAGACGGCAACAAGAGCATTCACCGTCCAGTGGTGCGGCAGTACAATACCTGGAACAATAGTCAGCAAACTGCATACTATCTGGATAATGAGCAGGATGCAGAGAATTCCAAACACATTCCACCATCTGCCTTGCACCAAACTAGTACTATAGCTCATAGCAGATATGAGCCACTTGCCGCGAATCACGATCGCCTGCATCACAAATGCCCAAAAGACAGTCAGCATGATACCGGGAATGATCATGTTGAAGTAAGCCATGATAAGCAAGAGAACCTGCACGAGAGTGGTAATAATGACGTTCGGAAGCGACGTAAAAGATGTATTGAATGCATTACTCCATACGGCTGGTTTGTCCTCATGTACTTGATGGGTAACATACATGCACCCCAAAATAGAGATGATGCCAATGATCTGAGGAAGAATCTCCAAGAATGTATGCATAGGGCTATACATGACCTGTGACTCTGCGATAAAGGCGGTGATTAGAGACGCGGGGACACTTACCCCAAGAATCACGATCATATATGTTTTGAACGCTTTCTTCCAAAACACATCATTGGTAACTGCTATCACATCATCAAAATCTACTGTTTGGGCTTTGTTTTCTGGTGCTGTGTCATGTGTCATATCTTTCTGAGCTTATATTTTCAATGCTTCTTCTTATCTCCCCAGTGCCAGCCCGGCTTCTCTCCTGTCTTGGCCGCCACGATGACAAGTATGATGCTCAGCACAATCGTCACAGCCACGATCTGGTAGACCTTTTGCTCGGCGGCAAGAGCTGTATTCCCTGAGATGAAGTAGATACCGAGCCAAACAAGGATCAAAAACACCAGGATCGTCACCCAGCCTTCCCATGAAACAGGAAACCAACCATAGCCATACGTCTTGTTTTTAAACCAGAGCTTTTTCATGAGGTGAAATTAATACTACTCGTTACAGACTATATGGAGTTGAATAAAAATAAACTATTCATCTACTGCATTCACCAAGATAAATCGTGGGATCATCTTTCCTTCACGATAGATTTCTTCTGTAAACTCGCTGAGTGGTCGCACCCAGACTTCTTCTGGCGTCTGAGCCGATCGATACACGATCATCTCTTCTCCGTTGGACTCAAGTTTTGCGATGATAATCGTGTGATACAAGCTGCCTTTGTAATGCATATAGAGTGCCCCCATCTGAATATCCATTGTATATGAGATTACGAAGTATCGCTGTTTTCTAGGACACGTACTGCTTGATATCCAAGCCAAAGTCTTTCGGTCCAAATGCTTGTGGGAGAAGCTCGCTGATCGAAGCGATGATTACCTGATCCATCATGCTATTGCTCATAATAACCTCTGTATCCACATCCGCAAGCTCAGAGAACTCGTAGAGCATCTGACGACATCGTCCACATGGCACTATTGGCATGTCGAGTGCCCGCTCGTCTGTCTTGGCAATGATAGCAATAGAACTATAACTTCTCGATCCTGCAAGGTTGGCGATCTGTATCGCACCGCGCTCAGCACATACTGAGTCCCAGGCGGCATTTTCTACATTGGTACCTTGGAATATCTCACCTGTGATTGTGCGTAGAGCTGAGCCTACTGCAACATGCGAGTAGGGATTGTAGCTGCGCTTCATAGCGTCCTGTGCGGACTGCAAAAGTGCGCACTGAACCTCTGAGAGTTCTGCGTAAGTCGTATGTTTCATAAGATCAAAAAGTATAACTATGAAACGGATGATACCCTTGATTAATCAAGGAGACAATAGGCGCGAACAGTGGCTGAGGCAGTTCTTCCCAAGTGAACCATTGCCAAACACCGCCTTGGTCCGGCTCCTTCCATTCGACAGAGCCAGAAAGATAGTCAGCAACCATAAATATCGTCACGTAATGATTCTCGCCAATCAGATCACTTGTTGCGGCTACAAATTGCATATGTCCAAGCTCGATACCAGCCTCTTCCAGTGCTTCACGCCGAGCACATTCCTCAAAGCTCTCACCATACTCCAAATGCCCGCCGGGCATCCCCCAAGTACCATCACCATTATCAGAATGCCTTTGGTACGACAATACTTTACCATCCTTTCGCACGACCGTTGCTACGCCGACTTTGATCTGAGGTCTTTCCATAAACATATGATAATAGCTATCTGGAAGGAGACAAGAAAATATACCCCGCACAAAGTGAACAACCGCCCGAGCTAGTCGGTGCGGTTGTTGGTCTTTTTTGATGTTTGCTGCATGTGTGTCTCTATTTCTTTTCTTCTTCTTTCACTTTCTCGTGCAGTGTCGCAACGATCCGGAAGATGCCGTTAACTCCATCTTCGATGACGAAGTGAAAGAAAACATCAAACTTCTGGTTTCTTTTAAACTCATCTTTTTCTTCTTTCGTAAACTCAGGCGGAGCTGGTGGCTCCCAGTCCTTAATATGCTTCTGGATAAATGCATATATCACCGAGTACATGTCGACTTGCTGGCTATTCATGAGACCAATACCTTGGCACTTGTGTGCTATCAGCGCCTCATCATGTACCACCCTCAATACCGATAAGTAGTGATCCATGAACGGCTGCTCAGAGGTTTTCAAGAAAGCCACATAGTTCTGGGTAGAGGAGAACCAAGAGAGCATCTCAGCGATGGTGGGTCCTAGGTAGGTCAGGCTCTTGTGAGAACCCTTAAACCTGAAATAGCCTGCATCGCCTTTGATCTCCTCTCTAGTACCATCACCGTTTCCAAAACGCAGAATAGCGCCCTGAAGCTTGCCATTGGTAAACGCGAGAGGCGTACCAACA
>CAYGIM010000067.1:0-4982 GCA_964349895.1 uncultured Candidatus Peribacteria bacterium
GTTGAAGATCATATGTGCATAGTCGCGGGCCTCAGCAAGATCTACAAAATCGATCTCTATATTCTTGTTGCCAAAGTCTGGAAGGTGGCGCGTGACGTCTGACATGACACTTGATGTGCTCAGTGAGCGAAGGCTTGTAATACTTGGGTACATGCTGAGATACATGATGTTACTAGCTGTCACACCGATCGTGAGCTCGAGCTTTTGCTTTTTGAGCTTCTCTAGGATCATCGGTGGTATCGTACCTTCTGGTGCTGTCTTGAGAATACCCTCGAGGTCGAGGCTGTATGTCGCAATGTCAGCATTCTGCTCTTTTTTCAGAAAGTTCTTCAGCGGGAAGCTTGGATCTGCTTGAGCTATTTGCTCAATACCTGCATCGATAAATGCAATGAGCTTTTTGGACACAGCCTTGGCCTTGTCTGGTGCTTCGCGTGTATCAACCATGAGAGTTACAAATGGGATCAAGCTATCATCAGGCGTATGTACAGCGAACAGTGTATTCTTTGAGAAGAGCTTCTCGAGATCTTGTGTTGTCAGGCCGATATCAGAGCTAGAGAGCATTGCCTCAAAAGACTTGAGCATCTCCTGACTACTTGGATCTCCTAGCATGACAGGATTAAATGACTCCTTGAGAACAGCGCTCAGGTTGGAAAACTCAGAGAGTATGGTGGTATCTGCGAGAGGGAGATTTGCGATCAAGTATGGCTTCACACTTTGTGTGATCTCTAGGGTCTTTTTAGCTGCCTCCATGGCTTTCTCGTTGCCATAGATGTAGCTGTTGACGGTTATACCATCAGAAGTGTTGTCAAATGTGATCAAGGCATTGTCACCCAGAGCGATAGGGCTCATCGAGAGGTATACACTCTCGATCACCTTCACATCTTCTGCTGACGTGCCCATGAGCTCGGTGAGCTTGGCTTTGTTTGCGTTGTAAAATGTAAGGCTCTGTGAGATGTCTCCATACACCTCCATAGTAGTCGCCGTCGTGATCTTGTTTGCGAGTTTTTGATAGCGGTCGCTGGTAATCAACTTAGCTGTCGGCGTGCTCATGAGAGCAGTCAAACGCTCCTTGTTGGTTGTGAGTACCATGAAGCCGTCCTTTGTAAGAAGCCAAGCACTTGGGTCAGCCTCAGTACTTCTATATACCTGGTAAGCCCCACTCTCTGATTCTTTGGCAAACTTACCTTTGGTCATTGCATGATCTATGAGCTTCTTGATACTTGCAGAATCTCCGTTGAGAGCTACGATCAGATCAGGCGTCTTACCATCTACCAGACTTCCCTGGAGAGATACGAGCATCTCAGTGTCATCATTAAACATATCGAGGAGCGTACCACTCCCGGAATCTCCGAGCTGAGGAATCTCTGGAAGTATATAGGTATTGAAAAGAGTCTCGAGATTTTGCCCTCCGATCGTCTGCTTCCAGATCTTTTCTGGTAGGAGCTTGTCCGCTTTGCTCATATCCGCAAACATATATGCAAGGGTATCTTCTGGGAGAAGCGCTTTGAGTGTTGTTTTTTGTTCAGAAAGATCGAGCACACGTGTCTTCTGTGCAAATGGAAGAAGATTATTGGAGTACAGACCATATGCGGTACCGCCTACGATGCCGGCTGCAATAATCATGACAACCAACGCTTTGATTCCTTGTTTCATGGAGATAACCTTAAAGAATTACACATGACCACAGCGGGCATGATTGAGATCTATCTTACGATGGGTGCCAAAATTCGCAAATGATTTAACCGCTGAAGTGTTTGCTAGAAGCTAAAACCAAATGCGGTCATAAACAGCCGCAGGAAGAAGTAGATAATACCGGAAAGAATAGGGATGTTCAGGATATACTCACAAAAGAGAATACCGATCAGGATGTAAGGACCGTTCTTGAGCCACTCCTGAGTGATATGCCAGTACTTATCTGGGATCATCGCGGTGAATATCTTGGCTCCGTCTAGAGGCTCAAATGGGAGGAAGTTAAAGATACCCAGTGCGAGGTTGATCAAGATCAGGATGTAAAAGAAACCCATGAGAGAAGGGACGAGGATAGGTATGACAAACTTCAGAAGCAGTGCCGAGATGATCGCAATCACGAAGTTTGACAGTGGTCCCGCAAGACCTATGAGGAGTCCTCCTATCTTCGGATTATCGAGATTATTGGGATTGTAGGGAACAGGCTTGCCCCAGCCGATATGAAAAAAGATAAACATCACGGTCCCCACCAGATCCAGGTGCTTGAGGGGATTGAGAGTGATACGACCTTCGTGTTTTGCCGTAGGGTCACCCAGTGCATTGGCAACAAAGGCATGAGCTGCTTCATGAAAAGAGAGAGCAACAAGCAAAGCAATAACGTATTCGAGCATCATGGTGTAACGTGCAAATTAGAACCTATACCTACTCAGAGTAAGCACATTCTGGTATGAGGGCAAGATGTGAATAGAAATAGGTACAAAAAGGATAGTTTTGACCTATAATTTTCTTGCATTACCTGGCTTTCCTCCTATACTTGGGCTTAGATATGTCTCATGAAACTAAGTATTTATGTGATGTACTCAACGTCTCCTCCTTGTGTTGCTCTAAGAAAGACGGAATAGTGGGTAACCACTGCGTCTGTATTTTTTGTGTCTCTCCAAACTACTATGGCAATAAAAAAGACCGCAAAAAGCAAAGCAGCACCGAAGAAAGTAGAGAAGCCAACTCCAAAAAAGAGTGCTGAGCCAAAGAAGGCTCCCGTCAAAGCGACAAAAGCACCAGAGATAAAGAAGTCCAAAGGAAAAACAACATCTGTAGCTGCTACACCTGTAGCACGAGAGAAGGTCACTCATAGTAGTGGATTTACTCTCAAGCCAGTGAAGACCATCCTTGGGCGTCATTTTTTCGTGGAGGAGTTGGATGCTATTCCTCTTCCTGATTTGCTCGAAGTGCAAAAACGTTCCTATGCTTGGTTTCTCAAAGACGGTATCCGAGAGCTTCTCGACGAGATCTCTCCGGTACAAGACAGCTCAGGTAAAAAACTTGAGCTCAACTTTTTGAACTATACTATCGAGCCTCCTAAGTACGGGGTGCATGAGGTGAAGAAGAAAAACCTCAACTATGAGGGTTCTCTCAAGGTACACGTTGAGCTGATCAACAAGGAGACGGGCGAGATCAAGGAGCAAGATGTCTATCTGGGTACGGTGCCTTTGATGACGGATGATGCATCCTTTATCATCAATGGTATCGAGCGTGTCGTAGTAAACCAGATCGTCCGAGCACAGGGTGTATTCTTTTCTGAGAATGCAGCTGCGCCAGGATACTACACTGCAAAGATTATTCCAAAGCGTGGTGCTTGGCTCGAGATCGAGACAGACAAGAAAGGATTGATCTATGTAAAGATCGATCGTAAGAGAAAGATCCCAGTTACAGCTCTTATCAAAGCTTTTGGTTGGGAAACAGATGAAGCAGTGGTGAAAGAGTTCGCTGATCTTAAGTTGTCTATCGACGACGACTACATCATGCGGACACTAGAAAAAGATCCTACAAAGAATGCAGATGAGGCATATCAGCTTATCTACAAGAGGATTCGCCCAGGCGACCTCGCAACCAGTGAAAATGCACGAGGCTTGATCCAATCGATGTTTTTTGACTTCAAGAAATACGATATGGGTGTCGTAGCGCGCTACAAGATCAACAAAAAGTTCGGTATCGATGAGCCATTTGATCGTGAGCATCGTATCCTTCAGCGTCACGATCTCATCATGATATTGAAGCATCTTATCAATCTCAACAGAGGTACAGCCCGTGGTGATGATATCGACCATCTTTCAAACCGACGCGTCGTGGCAGTAGGTGAGTCGATCCAGAAGAAGTTCCGTGTGGGTATCCTGCGAACCGAGAGGATCGTACGCGATCGTATGTCGATCCTTGATCCTGAGTCGGTGACTCCTACGCAGCTCATCAATTCACGACCGATTACTGCAGCACTCCGCGAGTTCTTCACGAGCTCACAGCTTTCTCAGTTTATGGAGCAGACCAATCCACTTTCTGAGATCGAGCACAAACGTCGTCTCTCGGCAATGGGTCCTGGTGGTCTCTCTCGAGAGCGCGCAGGATTTGAGGTTCGTGACGTTCACTCATCGCATTATGGTCGTATCTGTCCTATTGCGACACCAGAAGGTCCGAATATCGGTCTCGTCGTGCATCTAGCCAGCTACTGTAAAGTAAATGATTACGGCTTTATCGAGTCGCCATATCGTACGGTCAAAAAGATGGTGCCAAACAAGGCAGAGGCACTTGCTGGTCGTATTGCATACAAAGATGTCGTCGATCCAAAGACCAAGAAGGTTCTTGCTGATGAGGATCAGTATATTACAGAGGATCAGGCAAAGAACATCGTAAAGAATATTAAAGATGCGGAGATCCGCGTGCGTCCGTATATCGTACCCGAGGTGAAGTACTATGGTGCAGACGAAGAGGAGAATCTATACATCGCTCAAGCAAACAGTGAGTTAGATGAGAATGGAAACTTCGTACCAGAAGGAAAGCGTGTATCTGCTCGGCATATGTCTGAAGCGAGTCTCGTCCACGTGGATGACATCACGCATATGGATATCTCGCCAAAGCAGATTCTTTCTATCACAACAGCCTTGATTCCATTTGTGGAGCATGATGATAACGTACGTGCCTTGATGGGTACGGTCATGATGCGACAGGTGGTGCCTTTAGTTCGAAAAGAGTCTCCTTTGGTAGGTACAGGTATGGAGTCAAAGGTTGCTATCAACGCAGGCTATGGAATTGTTGCTGAAGATGATGGTGAGGTCTTGAGCGTTGATGGTCGTGGACTGAGCGTCCTCTACAAGAACGGTCGAAAGGCTAACTATGCGTTGGAAAACTACCAGCGTTCAAACCAAGGAACTGTTCTGCATCAAAACGCGGTCGTAAACAAAGGCGAGAAGCTCAAAAAAGGACAGCCTATCGTCGATTCACAAGGCGTACATAAAGGAGAGCTG
>CAYGIM010000068.1:0-2435 GCA_964349895.1 uncultured Candidatus Peribacteria bacterium
GTATTGATGGGACCAGAGAAGAAGACACGGGTCTTAAGTCCAAAAGAAAAAGAAATCACAGCGTATCACGAACTAGGTCATGCCATCGTCGGTACTCTCTTGCCAAATACCGATCCAGTACACAAGGTCTCGATCATTTCTCGAGGTATGGCGCTCGGTGTAACTTGGTTCTTGCCTGAAGGAGACCAAAAGCTCGAGAGCAAAGCAAAGTTACTCGATGAGCTAGCCTCGATGATGGGTGGTCGTGTCGCAGAAGAGACATTTTTTGGAGCAGACAATATCACCACAGGTGCTAGCAATGATCTAGAGAAAGCGACCAAGACCGCACGTGCTATGGTGACACAGTGGGGCATGAGCGAGAAGCTCGGTCCTATCGTCTACCATGAGCAACATGGAAACATCTTCCTCGGCCGCGAACTTGGCGAAAGAACATATCATAGTGAGGTGACATCTCGCGAGATCGACATCGAGGTCCATGATATTTTGGTTAACGCTGAAAAGCGAGCGCGCGAAATCATCACCGAGTGGAAAGACAAGCTGCACGAGGTCGCCAAGGTACTGCTCAAAGACGAGGCTATCACCGGTGAGCAGTTCCGAGAGTTGCTAGGAGTAGAGGCAAAGGTCTATCCCCTGGAAGCATAAGCAATCACGGCCTGAGCGATGCGTATCATGCTCAATACACAATACTAACTACTTCTTCATGTCCGGACACTCAAAATGGCATAGTATCAAGCACAAGAAAGGTCTTGCTGACGCGAAGCGTGGGCAGATCTTTACGAAGCACGCCAAAAACATCACGGTAGGCGCCAAGACCGGTGGTGGTGATCCAGATAAGAACCCAACTCTCGCTCTGGCGATAGAACGAGCAAAGAAAGACAACATGCCCAATGTAAATATTGAGCGAGCCATAGCAGCAGGTACCGGCGAGGGAAAAGACACGGAGATATTTGATATCATCTATGAGGGATATGGTCCTTGTGGTATTGCTCTCTATATACATGCACTGACCGACAACAAGAACCGCACGGTGGCAAATATACGTGCAGCGATGAACAAGCTAGGAGGTGCATTGGGTGAGATGGGGTCTGTGGCGTATATGTTTCGCAGACAAGGTATCATCCTGCTGAAAAAAGCGAGTCTTACCGATGAGGAAGAGCTGGAGCTGATCGAGCTTGGTTGTGAAAGCATCGAGCCGTATGATGATGAGGTAGAGCTCACGACCAAAGACACCGAGCTCCATCAAGTCTTAAGCGGCCTCAAAGCAAAGAACTACCCTATTGAGAAAGCATTCTTGACCTACAGTGCCGAGACCAAGATCCCGATCACCAACCAAGAAGACGCTGAAAAAATCATGCGCCTGATGGAAGCTCTCGAAGATGATGATGATGTGGATGAGGTGTGGACCAATGCAGATATATCAGATGAATTCATGAATGAATAACTATGCGCGATAGAAGATATACCATATTAAAGGCCATTATCGAATCATTTATATCACACGCAGAACCAGTCGGTTCTAAGTCGCTTTTAGACGAGCACAGCCTCGGCATAAGCAGCGCAACTATCCGCAGCGAGATGGCAAAGCTCGAAGACATGGGGCTGATCTATCAGCCACATACGTCTGCAGGAAGGATCCCTACAGATAAGGGTTTCCGCATGTTTGTAGATTATCTGATGGAAGAGGTCGCACCCGAGATATTTCTGCACGAACAAAAAGAAGCTCTCACAAGCATCCAGAAGCAAAAAGACGAGGACCGCGTGTATCAGGCCGTATCGCTCCTCTCGCGTGTATGTCCAAACGTATGCTTCGCGACCATCCCCCACGCACAAAAAGCCTACTTTCTCGGCATATCGAGCATTCTCAGAAGTCCTGAGTATCAAGAGAATATCAGTGAGGCTTATACGATCATCAAAGTCCTCGAAGATACCGACAACTTTGTAGAACTCCTCTCATCACTCGCTATAGATGACAATACGCGTGTATTTATCGGTGAAGAAAATGTCATACGAGAGATCAAAAGCTGTTCGATCATAGCTACACGCTACCAGCTCAACAACTTCTCCGGAGTTATAGGAATACTAGGGCCAAAACGTATGAACTATGCGTTCAACATCGGTGCTCTCAAGGCTATCAAAGATGAGATAGAATAGAAATCTCCCTATGTCATCCAGCCTTCGCTAAAGCTACGGCGGACAAGTTGCGAGGAGTCCTGAGTATTCTCGAAGGGCGACGTGGCAATCCAGATATGAAAGCCAACTCTATGGCCGGTTAACACAATAGGAAAAATCAGACTTCATAAAGATAGATTTCTTTATGTTTTGTGTTTCTGGATCCTCGATGAGTACTCGAGGATGACAGAGTATGAGTCCTACCCGACTCTTTAGATCCGTCCACCAAAGTACAGCATACCAATCCAGAGAGAGAAGATGATCAT
>CAYGIM010000068.1:2535-4938 GCA_964349895.1 uncultured Candidatus Peribacteria bacterium
TCCCACATAGTCCCAATCATACTTCGGTGTATCTGAGCAATCTGAGAGTCACATACTGAGTACGAGGTGACATTTCCTGTCTGGTTCCAGTAGCCTATACGCTCACCTGAGACCACTACCCCACCATCCTGTATCTCGTCGTTGCCAACCATAAGCACATCAAAGTCCTTTGTACGGATATTGACTGGCTCTGCCTGTTCATTCTTTGGCTTGCAAACAACGATCTTCCACGGCTTCAAGCTTTTTTCTTGCGACAATTCTTTGAGCGTATCACCATAGGATCGAAAAAATGCCTCATCGCACAAAAAGTACGTAGGCTTCTTACTTACTATCTTTTTTCTATCCTGTGCATCGCGATCAAAGATCCCTGCAAGCATGCGTCGGATTCCATCGTCACCAGAAAAAAGCTCAACGCGCTGATACGGTACGAGTGGTAGGGCCAGCTTCTCAAGCTCGCCAACGATCGTGCTAACTTTTTGTTTCCGAAAGACAATCTTCTTTTCTTCTTTCTCAAAAAAATCAATCAGTGTGGCAGGAGGCATTGCTTCAAACTTCTTCTTTCCCTCAATCATCTGTTCACTCACAATGCCTTTCTTGTAGAGAGACTGTAAGACATCGTACACGGTAGTACGGGAAATACCGCACGATTTGGCAACCTCCAGTGTGGAAGCGATTCTGAGTGACAAGAGTGTAAGATATACACTCGCCTCATTTTCTGTAAAACCGATTTCTATGAGCGTCTGTTTCATCATCGCTAACACTGTCAGTTATATATGCATGTGACGGATAGATCCGTCAGTAAATTTATACATGATATAGAGACATAATCAATACTTTTTATATAAAATGTCGGAAGCCACCGTCTGATATTTCCGATACCGTTTGATAACACAAAAAATGAGAGCATGACCGTGATAGTCATGCCCCATATAAGCTAGCAGTGAAGCTAATTATGCTTCAAACTGCTTAACATATTCGATATATTTGTATTGGCATTTGGAGCACTGAAGGAAGTGCCCCGTAGCAACTAAGAAGTCGCCGTACTCATCACCCTCTATCACTTTATCATAGATGGCAGGAAAAAAGTTTGGAACAAAATCACAACCTACCTTTATGAGAGATTCATCCAAAGAAGAGCGAATCTTCTTCTGGTATTGGTCGACGCGCCCCAAAATCTTTGCAACATCCTTGTGTTTACGATGATTTTCCGAGTATCTGATGATGCGAAACAAGTCATCTATACCACGCATCTCTCCGATATGAATACTAAAGTCTTCTGCCACATCCACGAGGCCATTGACCTCTGCTTCAGCGGCAATGACTTGTCTATCGATAAGCACGGGCCTATCTGCAACCACAGCGAACTTGTCCTTATTCATGACCCCTGCTGAGGCGAGCTCGTCTTCCTGAGTGCAGTTGTTCAAGAACTGTTGGTATGCCCCCGCAACAACATGTAGAGGTAACCATCCAAGAGGACGAAAGTCCTCAGCTGCCATATCCAAAAAAAGATAGAACGATGGTATACATCCCTGCAAAGTAGAAAGCATGGAAAGGCTCACAGTCTTGAAGATCCTTCGCGTCGGCACGAGAGCTATGCGCTGCGAACCTACCAGAATATCGGCGTTATCAGAGGCCAAGACATAGCCCAAGTTCTGTGACCACTCTTGCTCGGAATGAAGTTCGATCTGACAGTCGCGTGCAGATAATCTTGAGATGATATGTTGCTTCGCAAGCAACACTTTTTCGGCAATTTGAAGTGATGTAAGCTCCTTGATTGTAATGACGGGTTGAGCGACTTTTGTAGCAGTTCTTTCGAGAGTCTTTTGCATATTTACTTCCTCTGGGTGTTTTATTTTTGCCATGCGATTATGCGCAAAAAGGCGTATGAACGCAAGAAAACAGCTGCATATCTTAGTTCCTCCCCTGCATTGGTTCGCGGGGGAGGCTAGGAGGGGGTCCCCATATGGAGCTCATCAATGCAACAGTCACTAGGCTCAAACATTGTTTAACTGTAACCCTCCCCGTGTTAATACAGGGAGGAAACAAGAAACCTAGAGCTTTTCTTTTAGCTCGTTTAGTAGCATCAGCGCATCAAGTGGTCGCATCTCTTCTACATTGAGGTTCTTAAGCGTTTTCTCGACCTGTGACTCAGAAGGCTGAGCAGGTATTGCCTCAAACAAGTTCACCTGAGCCACACCTCCCTGCTCTCGACCTCGCTCTTGGGAATACGTCTCCATCAGATGCAGTTTTTTGTACGCCATATCCGTCACCTCTTGGGGAATACCCGCCTTCTTTGCCACCTCGATACCATAGCTCTTGCTGACACCGCCAGGAATGATAGTTCGCAAAAATACTAAGCCCTTTGAGCTCTCAGCTACTGCAGTCGAGTAGTGCACGACACGC
>CAYGIM010000069.1:0-1319 GCA_964349895.1 uncultured Candidatus Peribacteria bacterium
AGCTCATAGATGGTCTCGCCTCCATGTATATCTATGATCTTGGCGAGGCGGTGATCTGCAAACCCCATCTTGCGCAGAACATCTGTATACAAGCACAGCTGTACTGCGTAGTGCTTCTTTGGTTTGCCTTCATCACCACTCTCCTCATCTGCGCCCTCGAGCGCCATGCCTGACTTGATATCTATGGCTATATAGCTGCCATCCGGCTGGCGTTTCAAGAGATCTGGGATACCTAGCATATTCTCGTACTGTATAACTCCTTGATAGATCAAAGCCACTCCGGCATTCATCGCCACTAGGGTCTTATCCCATCTCTCATCCAAACTCCCTGTGCCTAGATCTAGATACTCACCCAACCTTCCCACCATCTTCTCCTCGTGCTGAACGCCTTTTTTCCACAGCATCTCGACAAACGGATTTGTCTCATCTATCTTCTCCGACATCGGCCCCCATACATCCCGCCACACTTTGTGCGGACATTGGATGTAATCGTAGAGGATAGAGGCGGTTATGTGCATGAGGTTTATTCTTCGCTATTCTCCATTCGCCTTCGGCGTTCATCTAGGGTCTCGCCCTCATACATCCAATATAGCGTACCTGCTACAGCATTATGAAATCCAAGTAGTTTCTGGGCAGAGGAGGATAGGCTTGTTGGTGAACCTTGAAATTCAATCTGCTTCTTATCAATTACTTTTGCCGTGATGTTCTCATCATTATAGAAAGAGAGTGACGCGCCGACTGGAATACCCACCATGGCAAAGTTAAACACGGAACGCCTAGTTCTTGCTTGATCAAGAGCCTTCTGGTCTTCTTGAGTTTCTACATAATCCTTGCGAGGAGTCACGTTTTCTATCTCGGCAAGGCGAAGTGCCGAAACAATGCGTTCAGGTGAGACTTCGAAGAACTCTCTGTTTGATCGAACTCGGTGATCGAGAAATGCATCATGTAAAAGCTTCTCACATTCGCGCGCGCTTTTCACTGTTGCTGCATAAAAACACTCAAATGGTAGTGGAACGCTTGTAGTATCAAGTGAGCGAATACGTTCTTCTAGGCTGTTGTTTGTCATGCCTATTTTCACGTATCCCGGCATGGCCTCATTGATCAATACATAGATGATTTCGGTCATGTTTTCTTTGCATTATAATATAATATCATCTAGATTTCGTGCTCTTTGAAATCTTATGTTATCTAAAACTTGGAAGTGTCTTTTTCCACAATCAATCTTCATTTCCTCGCTGGGCCTGATTTCGCCTGCACCCTTCGTCTCTGCTACAAAGTATACTTTCTTGTCTCCTTCAAACACGATTGCCCAGTCGGGG
>CAYGIM010000069.1:1329-4883 GCA_964349895.1 uncultured Candidatus Peribacteria bacterium
GTTGTAACCCCCTATGGGGGTGTCTATCTTGAACCACCTGGGCAGCTTGAAGTAAAACTTGACGTCCTCTCTCGCTTCGAGGTCTTTGGCAAATTGCTTTTCAATGTCTGAGTCTATGAGCACGTGATCATACAGCGTTTTCTCTTTGTCCTGAATCTCTACGAGACTATCCAAATAGCCTTCCAGCTCTTCGTTTTCGAATTGTGTCATCTCGTATAAAGAGCCTGCGATCTTTTCGTACTTGATTCCATCAACAAGTAGTCTCTTAAGAGTCTCGTTTAGCACCCTACTGGTCTCGTCCATGAGTAATTGAGGATTTATCAATATGTCTTTTATCTTCCCCGCTTTTTGTAGCACTTCAAAAATAGTCGTTTTCGTAAGCTTGGTCTTGTTTTGGATTCCGCTGAGAATATCTGGAATCAGAGAAAGCTTATAGTTGTCATCGATTGCTTGTGCTGATGTTGCAACTGTTTGTGTCTCAACTCCTCGCTCATTCATATTGATACGTACCCGGACATTGCTAATCCTTGGTCGTGAGATAACGATGTCTTTGAGTAGCTTGCTTGCCTCTGTAATCAACTCGTCTGTCTGATAAGAAACATTATATCTTGTCTTTTGGGAAATCCGGTCCCATATATCTCTGAACTCTGCCCAGTCATTCAGATCTTTACCTATTCTATTGAGCTGCACAGATCTTCTCTCTTGTACATTCTTGATCTTACCCGCAAAGCTGACTCCGCACTCTGTCTCGATTTCTGTTTGCAGTGCTTTGGCGAAGTCGTCATAGCTTTCGTTTGCAATGACGGTTAGTATATTGATGTTTGGATCAAATATACGTTCTCCATCTTGGTTTACACATAGGCGCATGCCCCGACCTATTTCTTGTCGTTTCTTTGTCTCGGCATTCGTCTGATTTAGTGTGCATATCTGAAATACATTGGGATTGTCCCATCCTTCGCGAAGTGCCGAGTGGCTGAATATGAAGCGTAGGGGAGTGTTGCTATCCATCAAACGCTCTTTGTCCTTCATGATTAGGGAATATGCTGTTCCGTCATCTTTGCTTAAGCCACCCTCTCCGTTCCGATCCGTTGAATCTTTCCATTTACCTTGTTGATCTTGAGAGAAGTACCCGTTGTGAACATCCTCTGGTGAATAGGGGATAAGGCCCTGATATTGTTGCTTGTTTTGAAACTCTTGGTATATCTCCTCAAACCACAGAGCGAACTTGCCCTTGCTTGGGCCTAATTCAGAGTAAGCTCGGTAGTTGCTCACTTTGTCGATAAAGAACAGAGATAAGACCTTGATACCTTTATCTTTGAGACGTTTCTCTTTATCAAAGTGACTTTGGATAGTTTTTCTGATCTGGTACTTCATGATCTCGTCTTGTAGTCCTTCGTCTCTCTGGCCGACGTAGTATGTTCTTCCATTAGACAAGCTAACAAATTTCTCTGCGGCATTGATCTCTTCAATGATAAACCTATCTCTATACACATCTCGGTGTCCGGAGATATCATACAAATCATCACCGCCTTTGAGAGTCAGCTCTTGTCTTTGTAAACCACGATCATCGCTTTTATCTATCTCTACCTTTGCAGTAATCTTGTTTCCCTGACTGCGTATGTTTACAACTCGTAGATAAGCATTGTTAAAAGCATCCTCGGAAAATACCGAGTCTACCTCTATCTTTTTCACAAGCCCCAGGTCATAGGCTTTGACCGGATCTAGCTTATAAACCAAATTGTACTGGTTCTTGTGGGTTGCTGAATATCTCAGCGTGCATAGGGGATTGAGCTCTTCTATAGCCGTGCGACGTTTGTCCGTCTCCATATTTTGTGGTTCGTCTACTATGACAATTGGTGCAGTCTTGTGTATATACTCAAGTGGTTTGCCCCAGTCTGAATCTTGGCGGATGACGACATCATCTCGTGCAAATGAGTCGATGTTTATGACCATGATCTGAAGCGAGTTGTTCGTGGCAAACTGCTTGGCCATACCTCTCTTTTTAGAATCCCATACATAGAAGTCCATTTCTGGATTGTTATAAAGCATAGCAAAATGCTCTTTCATGATTTCTAGACTCTTAAGTACACCTTCGCGGATGGCGATACTTGGTACAACTATGACAAACTTTTTGAAACCATATCTGGCATGAAGTTCATGAATTGTTCTCAAATACACATAAGTCTTTCCGGTACCTGTCTCCATTTCTACGGAGAAGTGCATATTATTTAGCAGGTACTTATCTTCTCTTGGGCCTCGGCCGATGGCACCCGTGCTGCGGGCAACTTCGATTTGGGATTGTTCTAGTGTATTTCTCTCTTGGATGCGATGGACGTTCTCTACTAAGGTATTGTGGTCAATACGAAGACCATTACTTATAAGTGAGTCAGTGCTAATCTGAAGCTGATCTTCTGTGCTGCTAAGTCCAACTTCAAAATCACCACTTGCAAGCGGCTGACCTTCAAAAATATCTACGATTGATTGTATTGCCTCTAGCTGGTATTCCTGGTTGGAATCAAAACGTAGTTTCATGGTTGTAAACTTTTACATGTGTCTAACTTGGCTTTATTTATATGACTTGCAAAGTAAGATCCTGGGACAAACTCATTGCATAATATTGCTACGCCATTTTTGTCTTCTCCATATCTATCCGAAAGGGGCTTATTAGTGCAGATAATGTTTAAGGTTTTCTGCATTACAGCCTGTATGTGCATTCTAGTAACTATCTGAGAACAGAATGCTATATTCAGATCTTCTAATGTATCAATGAAATGGTCAGTATTTGTATATGATCTTTCCGGACGTAGTTTATTAATGATTTCTACATTATCCTTGTCCCCGTATATCCTATCAAAGATATCACCAATGACTTTTTGACTTTGTGCCTCTACTTCTCTGGTATTAATACCAGTTGCAATAATGTTTGCGTTGTTTGAATTGCTGCACGATGAAATACTTACTATCAGGGCGCATATACTAATGATTATTGTGATGCTTCCAGTAAAGAACCGTGCTAACTTGATACACCACGGTTCTAGCTCTTGCCCGCCTTTATTTGTAATTCTAAGAGCGGTAGGGGCCTTTACATTGTTGTATGTTACTTCTAGTTTCCCCGCCTCGTCTAACAACTTGAGGGCTATATGTATCTTTGCAGAAGATTCGGGATATTTGGCCAATAGAGTATTGAATAACTCACTCGCTGCTTCTAGGTATCTGTAACCCTTGTGCTCGTTTGACCTTTTTACGAATTCCAGAATCTCTCGTTGGAGCCTGCTTATCATGTTTACTCGTTAAATTACTTTAAATTCTTTTACTCTGGCTTGTTCTGCTTGGAGTAGAATATTTGTCTTGAGTTGGTCATTGTTTGCGAATGAACGATCGAGTACGATGATCTTCTCGGGCTTGTTCTCAAGGATTATGTCCATAAGTGGTTGGGTCAGCATGTCTGCAAGGCAGATGATAAGTGAGCTACCTCCTATAAGATGGTATTTCTTCCCGTCAGCCTCTTTCTCCTCTATAGAGACATTTAGCTCAAGACCGCATTTGATGATCAG
>CAYGIM010000070.1:0-4796 GCA_964349895.1 uncultured Candidatus Peribacteria bacterium
TGCATACATAGCCTTGTCTCCCAGTTCTTGTTCTATCTGAAGGAGGCGGTTGTACTTCTCTACTCGTTCCCCTCGAGACAAGGGTCCTGCTTTGATTGAGCCTGTACTCATACCTACTGCAAGATCTGCAATGGTAGTATCCATCGTCTCACCGCTGCGGTGTGACACCATAGCAAGCATGCCGGCTTCTTGTGTCATACGGATAGCCTCAAGTGTCTCAGACATACTGCCTATCTGGTTTGGCTTGATCAGGACAGCGGTTGTCGTCTTCTCTGTAATACCTCTCTGTATAAGCTTCGGATTTGTCGTGTAAAGGTCATCACCCACAGTGTAGATTGATGCAGTTGATAAGTCCTGTGTCATCTTGGTAAATGCATTCCAGTCGTTCTCTGCAAATGGATCTTCTATGCTTACAAACGGATATGCATCTATGAGCTCCTTATAATATGCCCCAAGCTCATCTGATGTGAGTATCTCCTTCTTCCCGTTCTTGATGACTTCGTACTTGCCGACCTTGAAGAACTCGCTTGCTGCTACGTCCATCGCAAAGAATATCTCTTTCCCGAGTGTATAGCTCGACTTGCTTACTGCTAGTGACATAAGATCCAACGCTTCTACTGCCCCGCTTAGTTGCGGTGCAAAACCTCCTTCGTCACCTACTCCTGTTGCAAAGCCTTTCTCTTTGAGTATTCCTTTGAGAATGTGAAAGATCTCGCTTATTGCTCTGAGACTATCAGACAACGTCTTAAAGCTTTTGGGTACATACATGAACTCTTGAAACGAGACACCATTATCTGCGTGTACTCCCCCGTTGAGACAGTTCATAAATGGTACGGGAAGGCTCATCTGCGGCGCTTTGCTGTAGTTCGTATGAATATATTCGTATAGAGGTAGCTTTGCCTCTTGGGCGAGCAATCTGAGGCCTGCGATAGATACTGCTAGTATTGCATTTGCTCCCAGTTCTTTTTTTGAGTCTGTTCCATCCAGCGCAATCATCATGTGATCAAGTTGCTCGATGTTTTCAAATACACTACCAATGATCTTCGGAGCGATCTTTTCTGTGATGTTTGCAATGGCCTTTGATACACCTTTGCCATTGAACATGCTTTTATCACCATCTCTGAGCTCAAGTGCCTCGTGGGAACCTGTCGATGCCCCCGATGGTACGCGACCAATAGCCTGGCTTTGTTCTGAAGAGAGCACCACTTCTATCGTCGGTATTCCCCTACTGTCATATATTTGCCGAGCTGAGACTGCTGTGATTTTCATAAGGTATATATGTCATTGCGAGTATTTGAAGTCGTTCGAGATCCTGATGGGTCCTCAGACCCTTGAAGGGCAATCCAGGTCCTTCTTAATTCTTTCCTGGATCCTCGATGGGGCTCGAGGATGACAGAGAAGGTGGTTCATGCCCTTCTTCTTGATCCGCCGCGGCGGACGACGTAGAAGTAGATTCACTTTCTTCTTTCTGGATTCCTGCCTGCGCAGGAATGACAGATATATCCTCGTCTTCCCACCAGATCACATCTACAGGGCAGGCCTCGATAGCCTCGTTGATCTCTTCTTCAAACTTCATGTGGTCATCCATCTCGATCACTTTTGCCTTGAGCTCCCCTGCTTCGTCTGTATACATCTTAAAAACCTCAGGGCACACACCAGCACAGGCACCCACGCCGATGCATCCCGCAGTCCCTACCTTGGGAACTCGTCTCGTCCTTTTTTGCGTTGTTTCATCCATATGTTATCGCTTACAAATCTAATGATATTGTATCCCAAATAAGCCATTACAAAAGAAAAAGGCGCGCGGTTGCGGCCTTTATGGTGGTGTGCTATTTGTGTTCTTTGTTTTTAGAGCCTACAAGGCAGCCCACTCAAGCTTGCTCTCAAGTGTTTTTATTTCATGGATGAGATTTGCCTTCTCTATATACGTGTCGCAGCCATTTCGTACTAGCTCTTGGTTGATCCATGGTGTATTACTCATGGCGACTTTCTTACATATATAACCATCAAGTTTGGACAAGAACTCCTTTGTCGCCCCTATCCCTTCGTTGGTCACCAGTCCGTCGACATACAGTATCTCGATCTTGTTGTTGCGCGCAGCCACGAGCGCATCTTCAAAATCGTCGACGATAAGAAAATCGTCTTTGTTTGCGAACTTGCTTATGAGTTGAGTCAAGATCGCCTTAATAATCTTATCGTCATCAACGATAAGTATCTTTGCTACTCCCTCTTCTGTCATACTTCCTCCTTGTGTGTATCCAGCTGGTTACTGGGACCCCGAGAATAACAGATTGAAATCTATTTGCAAGCGAGTCGATAATTCCTATAATCAAGCTCAAATAAACACAAAGGAGGGTATCCGAAATATGGATATCTTCGAACCTTTTGACGCGGTATACTTCTTGGTCAACACCCTGACCGTAGTCAGCATGATTATGGGTGTACCTGTGAAAACGGGCCGTGCTATTGTATTGGGCGTTCTGTCTGTCGTTGCAATAGCTGCCAATGTAGCCTTGGCACTTTTGGCTCCTGGCGTTATGTCTATCTTCTTTCTCCTCCTGTCCATCTCTCTAGCCATTGGCTACTTTAGTATGGCCCATGTTGTGAGGCTTTCAGCACAACAAAATTAAACGCGGTCTATTGATGTAAGCAGCCCCTCTTGAGGGTCTGCTTTTAGTATCCCGGGAAAAAGTCGGTCTTTATATGATTGTGATGGATGTGCAGAGACAAGAGCAGATCTTCGTATGCATGCACCATAGCCGACGGCCCTGATAGGTAGAAATATCTTTCTGGATAGCTGGGTATCTTTTCTTTGATCATCGCTTTGTCTATGTGGCCGATGCCACCGGTCCAGTTTGCGGTCGCATTCTCAGGGGATGTGATAATAGGAATGATTGTCAGACCAACGCTCTCTTGGTCCTTCTTTAGCTGATCCAGATATGCAAAGCTATTTGAGTCGTTGCACGCATAGAGAAGGACGATGTCTCTTTTCTCCTTGATGGCCTTCAAGTGCTCGATCATGCTTCTAAATGGTGTGATGCCTATACCGCCTGCTACAAAGACTAACCCGCGAGCTTTATCGTCAGGAAGTACGAAGTCACCGGACGTGTGCCACGATCTGAGCTTGTCGCCCGGCTCAAGTGCCATAAGCGCTTTCTTGAAGCTACTTGGCTTTTCTCTCGGAACTCGTATGCCTATAGCTACCTCTTTCTCTTCCGGGCTTGATGCTATCGTGAAGTAACGTCTGACTCCCCTACTGTCGGAGTGGTCGTGCGGTAGTGTCCACTCCATGTACTGACCGGCTTTAAAACGTATCTTGTGATCAGGTTCAAACGAGAAGTGATACGTGTCTTTTGCTACGAGCTCTTTCTTTTTGAAGATGAGTATCGTCGTTCGCTTACTTCCCACGGCATAAGAAAACAGATTTCCCACGATGAGGGCAATCTCAGGTGTGGCGTAAAAAGATCCTAGATGGAGTGATGAACCGAATATCAGCCCCGCCAGGCAGCCATATATCATCTGTAGTCTATTGGTAGGTGGTGTCGTCTGTGGCTCTGTAAGCATGAAGAATCCTAGGAAGAGCACGGGCCAAGATGTTATAGCTTCTATGATGGTGGCGACTATTTCACCCGGGGATATGAGCCATCCCGTGCTGTACATACGGGTGACAAGGATCATCAATACAGCTGTAATAGCAAATGCACTAAACATCTTGAATCGCTCGATCTTTCGGAGGGTGAGAAGTCCGGCGATGACGATAAAAGGAAGAAGCGCTGTAGTTGTAGACCACCAGCTTGCAGTACCTAGGCCTATGAGTGTCATGATTGCTGCACCTGCTGCGGCAGGGTTGAGGAGGTGCTTTGCGTGGATCTGTATTACGTACTTCGAGGAGATCGCGATAACTGCCGTCAGTATGTTCATACCTACATCCCCCATCGTGCTTACAGGCGCAAGTATGAGGAAGAGTATGAGTGCTGTGATTATAGTAGACTCTTTGTTTGGTGAGATATTGAGGAGTTTTGCCCAGAGGGTATTGGTCACATATGCCCCTGCAATTATTGCTACAAACGATGCTACAAGAGATCCTGGGCCATAGAATATAATTCCAGTAAGGCTAAAAAACACTGCAATAATGCTGATGCCGAGCAGTCCCCATAGTGCCAGGCGGTACATGGTGATCGTCTCTAGTTGTGTATCGATGTATGCGAGCATGGGCTGTCTTGTCTGTTAAAATCTTTTCCCGTCATCCCGGACAAGGAGGTACTCGGACGCGATCCGGGATCCAGAAAACAATAAGAGAAACTGTCTGTACATTATGGAACTGGATTCCCGATGAGTACTCGGGAATGACATATATTTTTATGCAAAGAACATTTCTGCATGAAACCCCTCCGACTTCCGGATAGAATAATCTGCTCTGAGTATGAGATAGTCAAATTCAAATAACGAGTCGAGTTTTTCTACTTCCACCAAAAACAAACAGGTGCTTATAGCATCTGCAATGATCGTCGACTCTGCGACTACCCAGCAGGCCAAGATGCCTTTTGGAGAGTTGAGGGTGTGTGGATCGATGATGTGATGGTACTTGTCCCACGCTCGGCGATTTCCGGAAGATCCGCATATACTTTGATTTCCGACTTCTGCTATACCTATAACTTCGCCCTTGTCCTGCGGGTTTTCTAGGCCCACTCGGAGGGGAGTGCTTCCGGTATTCCGGTATCGGATGTCGCCACCGGCATCGATAGTGTATGCACCAATACCGAACTTTTCTATTTCTTCACCTACAAGATCTATGA
>CAYGIM010000071.1:0-4715 GCA_964349895.1 uncultured Candidatus Peribacteria bacterium
GTGTTGTTTAAAGATTTGAACAAATTGTGTAAAACATTGTTTAAAAGCACCAAGGCGAAAAGCTATATACAATAATAATTACATATGTACATACAGGTAAGAATGTTAACAACCTGAAAGGCTATAGATTGTGAGATACCTATTGTTGTCTATTGTAAACTATTCTTATATTGGAGAATGTGGTGTATTGATATCATCCTAATTTCATATCGTTGGAACTATTCTCACGAAGCGCCTATCAGGAACCCGATTGTGGAGGGTTGTATCTGATATTGCGTGATCTCATAAGTTATTGATATATGTGTTTAAAGCTCTTAAATTGATTCTTTTTCAGGTAGCTGTATACTGGGTGGGATGTATTGTTTCGTTGTGTAAACTCAAGAAAATATGACTCCAGATAAGGAAAAAGACCGCGTAGATATGATACGAGATAGAGAGATTGTTACGGAGATGCAAGAAAGCTATCTCGATTATGCCATGAGCGTCATAGTAGCCAGATCGCTCCCTGATGTACGCGATGGTCTCAAACCTGTTCATAGAAGAATTTTGTTTGCGATGCATGAGATGGGTCTTCATGCTGGAACCAAGTACAAGAAGAGTGCACGTGTCGTGGGTGACGTTCTTGGTAAGTATCATCCGCATGGAGATACGGCTGTGTATGACTCGTTGGTACGTATGGCTCAGTACTTCTCGCTCCGATATCCTTTGATAGATGGACAGGGAAACTTTGGTTCTATCGATGGTGATGGAGCAGCGGCGATGCGTTATACCGAGGTAAAGATGCGTCACATATGTGATGAGCTTCTTGCAGATATAGAGAAGGAGACTGTTGGATTTCGTCCAAACTATGATGGTACACAAGACGAGCCTGTGGTCCTTCCTACCAAGATACCAAACTTGCTGGTCAATGGTACCGAGGGTATTGCTGTAGGTATGGCCACAAGAATCCCTCCGCACAATCTGCGCGAGGTGATGGATGCGCTGATACACTATTCGAAAAATCCTGACTGTAGCGTCTCAGACTTGCTTCAGTATATCCAAGGTCCTGATTTTCCTACGAAGGGCCTTCTCTATGATACCAATAATCTCTTGTCTATTTACGAGACAGGACGAGGAAGTATCACGATACGAGCTCGGGCTCTCATCGAAGATGCAGGTAAAGGACGACAAACGATCTTGATTACGGAGATCCCGTATCAGGTAAACAAATCAACATTGATTACCAAGATTGCTGATCTTGTAAGGGATAAAAAGATTGTCGGTATTACCGATATTCGTGATGAGTCCAACAAAGAAGATGTACGCATCGTCATCGAGCTCAAGAAAGACTCATTTCCGAAGAAGATTATGAATCAGCTCTTCAAGTATACGCCGCTTGAGACGAGTTTTAGTTTCAACATGATTGCGCTCGTAGATGGTATCCAACCAGAGTTGCTCAATCTTAAGACCATGCTGCAAAAGTTCTGGGAGCATCGCCTGATCGTATTTCGCAAGAAGACAGAGTTTGATCTCAGAAAAGCCGAAGAGCGAGCACATATATTGGAGGGTTTGACGATTGCCCTGGATCATATTGATGAGGTGATCGCTACGATACGCGCATCTGAGACAAAGGATGAGGCACGTGTCAGTCTTCGTGAAAAGTTTGGTCTATCAGATCTTCAAGCAGAGGCTATCCTCATGATGCGACTTCAGGCGCTTGCTGGACTTGAGCGAAAAAGGATCTTAGATGAGCTAGAGGAGAAGCGTAAGCTCATCGAGCGATTGCGCGCGATACTCGACAATGAGGATATTCTGAAAGCAGAGGTGCTTAAGGAGTGTGAAGAGATCAAGAAACAGTATGGTGATGATCGTAAGACGGAAGTTGTCCAAGGATCTCTCGGAAAGATGAGTATCGCCGATACGATCCCTGATGTCCCGATGATGGTACTTCTTACCAAGGAAAACTATATTAAGCGTGTAGCTACGACGACGTGGAAGACGCAGCATAGAGGTGGAAAGGGAATTATCGGTATGACGACCAAAGATGAAGATGAGATCATCCAGATCGTGTCGAGTAGAAATCTCGCCAATCTCCTCTACTTTACCAATACGGGCCGTGTCTTCCGTCTTCCTGTGTACGAGATACCGGAAGCAACACGTACGAGTAAGGGAGTGAATATAGTTAACTTACTCAACCTAGGGGAGGGTGAAAATATAGCGCTTATATTAGAAGAGACAGACCAAGGTGATGGCTTTCTCTACATGGCTACCAAGCTGGGTACGGTCAAAAAGACTCAACTCGCAGACTTCAAGAATATCCGCACCAATGGTCTGATAGCTATCAAACTTCGTGATGGTGACGAGCTGCGATGGGTGCGTCTCGTCGAGAAGGGAGACAAGATATGCATGATCTCACGCTATGGTCAGTCTATCATATTCGAGGAGAGTGATGTTCGTCCGATGGGCAGAAATTCTTCAGGAGTACGTGGGATGAATCTCAAAAAAGATGATAGTGTAGTCGAGATGGATGTGATAAAACCGACATCTGATCGTATGCTGCTTATCACAGAAAAGGGCTTTGGGAAGGTCACCGATATCTCAGAGTATCGCGTACAAAACCGCGGCGGAAGTGGTATCAAGACGGCTATGCTTACAGACAAAACAGGCTTTATCATCGGTGCATCGATCTTGGTGAAGGACTGGACAGGCGATGTGCTCTTGATCTCTCGTCAGGGGCAGATACTTCGAACATTAGCCAAGGAGGTACCAGCCCGTGGCCGAGTAACTCAGGGTGTATGTGTCATGCGATTCAAAGAAAAAGGCGATTATATAGCCAGCTATTCTTTGATCGATACCATGCTTGGTATGGACGTGGAGATGCCAACAGAGGAGGCGGAAGGAGAGGACTCTGAAGTACAAGAATAATCATCCTACAACCCCATGAGTGTAAAACATATCTTTTCGTTTCTCAAGAAGGGCACTCGACACTTATCAAAGATGCATAAAAATATCACGAAGATACGTGATGACTTTTATGACAAAAAAGAACCATCCTCTGATTCATTTGCCCTGGATGCTACGATAGATGGAGTATCTTCTAAACCTCAGGAGAAGCTTGTTGTGGAGGTCTCTTTGAAGAGTATATTAAAAGTAACTGCGGTCGTGCTCGGGATAGTACTTCTTCTTTTCTTTGTCTACAACATCCAAGACATCCTTCTCTTATTTCTCTTTTCTTTGATAATAGCTTCGGCAATTGATCCACTTGTAGACAAGCTAGAAGAAGCTCATATTCCTCGAGCACTAAGCATTATCGGTATATATATCCTTATCCTACTCTTCTTTGTAGTCATTGTGGCGTTGATCATACCAATGCTGGTCGAGCAGATAGGTAAGCTAGCTCAAAATACGGTAAACATCGTGCAGCAACTCCGTTTTCAAGGAGTACATGATCTTCCTATTCCATTTCTTCCTCAAGACCTCAAGCAACGACTGTTGGACTCTATCAACTCGTTTGCTTACAATCCTGAGACGGTACAGACGATTACCAATGAGATACAAAAGAACCTAAATCAGATAAGAACATCGTTGGCAGATATTGCCGGCAATGTGTTCGGTGCATTGGGTATTATCTTTAATGGTATCTTTAATGCTCTTCTGGTCTTGGTGCTTACGTTCTTTATGCTTATTGATAAGAGCAATATACAGAACTTCGTACGCTCGTTTGTACCGCATTCCAAGGTCTGGTACTTTACCCAAAAAGCTGTAGCCCTCAATGAGAAGATCGGTGGATGGCTTCGCGGGCAGCTCTTACTGTGTATCGTGGTAGGCCTTGAGACCTATATAGGGTTCTTTATCCTGGCACTTCTTGGTGTGAATATAGAGTACAAAGAGACCCTGGCAGTCATTGCAGCTATAACAGAGATTATACCTATTGCGGGGCCTTTGATAGGTATGGTACCTGCCTTGCTTATCGCGCTCAACCAACACCCTATCTATGTCATATGGGTGGCTATCTTGTACTTGATTGTACAGCAAACCGAGAACAACATCTTGGTGCCGATTATCATGAAACATGCTGTAGGACTCAATCCAGTTATTATCATCATTGCGATGCTGATAGGCGCCAAGTTTTTTGGGCTGGTCGGTGTCGTCTTAGCGATACCTCTCACGACTGCAATAGGTATCTTTCTCAAAGATCTTCAGGTCCATGATCATCCAACGGTTTCCAAGAAACATTCTTCTAAGCAATCAAGCACCCCTTCCTAAATCCGCGTGGATATTTGGATTGCTAATGTTATTACAAATAAAGAACGTTCATATGAACGTTCTTTATTTGTAATGTTTATTTAAAGTTCTCTGGATTTGATCGTATATCATCCATGATATGTCGGTATTCATAGATTTCATTGTCATCAAACCATATCTTTATCTCATGCTCTGCTTCACTTGCTGATGCTGAAGCATGAATGAGATTTACAATAGGGCGTTTTTCTTTGTCACCTAGTTCGTATGAGTAATGAGAGAAGTCACCTCGGATTGTCCCAGGAGGAGATGTAAGTGGTTCTGTAGATCCACAGAGCTTTCGAATAGTTGCTATGGAATGATGTCCTTGCCAAATCATTGCGACGACAGGACCTGCACTCAGGTAGCTCTGTAGTCCATTTCTAATAGACTCACCATATGCCTTCCAGTCTTCACCCCAAGAAAACTCCTTTCCATCTCCTTCTATCTTTGTC
>CAYGIM010000072.1:0-4708 GCA_964349895.1 uncultured Candidatus Peribacteria bacterium
CTTCTTTCCTATATCCGGCTTTCCGCTGGAGAAGAACTACCTGCTCCTTTTTCAAAACGATTCTGAGGCGCGGCCGACCGGAGGATTCATAACCTCGTATGTTAAGCTCAAGTTTCGTTTCGGTGTACCATCGTTTGAGATGAACGACGTATACAGCCTCAACGGGTATAAAGACGATATCTATCGTGAGCCACCGTATCCGATCAAAGAATTATTTTCACCAGATACTTTTTACAAAGGCTATGCGTTTCACGATGCCAACTTTTCACCAGACTTTCCTACAAGCTGTGAGACCTTGATGCAGTTTCTCAAAGACGATGAAAATATGAAAGACACCTTTGATGGCTGTATCGCAATCAACTCGTCACTGCTCGAGCGCATGCTTGAGATCGTCGGGCCGATCACGGTACGAGGTACCGAGGTCACCAGCGATACTGTCTACTACACACTCGAGTCGATCGTGATGAATGTCGACAAACACAACCTAGAAGAAGTGGCAAAGCGAAAAGGGGTCTTGCGCGAAGTCATGAGCGCAATACAAAAAAAGGCGGGGATCAACCTGCCTATCTACTTCCGACTCATGACCATGATGGGACAGCAAGCTGATCAAAAAGAGATCTTGTTTCACTTTAGCAACCCAAAGCTTGAGTCTCTAGTCGAGAAGAGACAGTGGAATGGCCGTGTATTTTCACCTATAGAAGTTGGGCAAAATGGTGATCTGGTACAGGTCGTCGAGACCAACCTAGGCGGTCGCAAGTCTGATCGCTATATCTCCAAGACGATAGATCATACCCTGACAGTTACGAGCGAGTTTGACGACAAACAGAGAAGAAAGATCATCGGTGAGACACGCGTAGGATTGCGACATCTTGGATATCTCAACGAGCCAATAAGCAATGTATACCAAGGATACTTGAGATGGTATCTGCCCAAAGATGCGCAAGTCTTGTCGGAAGACAAAGAGCTGACTGTGACCGAGGAGCTTGGGTACAAGGTGGTAGGCAAAATTGTTCGTGTCAATCCACAGACTGAGGGTACATTTACACTTCAGTATCAGCTACCGTACACATTGCTAGATACTGGAAAGCTCACAACATATATCTACAAACAGCCAGGAAGTGTCCGTACGCAGTACCGCGTGAGTACAGTATTCCCGGGGGAGTATACAGTAGAGAGCACAGATATGACGACGAAAGATCATATGGCCTACAAGGATTTTGATGGTCTTACAAACAATACCAAGTTAGATCTCTCATTTAAACCAGATGGGTTTCCACCTCGTGTTGCATCTCAGCAGTTCCAAGCACTCAACACGATACTTCTGGAGTGGAACGAAAAGATCAATCCTCAGGACTGTGTAGCCGCAAACGTGAGCATGTATGACAAGGATACGAAAGACACACTCTTGAGTGACAAGGTACGTATCTCATCAGTACGATGCAAAGACAACTTCATGACGATCAAGACGATCGGGATACGAGAACAGCCAGAAGAGTTTTATGGAGTTACTCTCAAAAACATAAGTGATACATCGCAAAATCTGTTGATGCCTAACCCTCGTGAGTATATCGTGGTGCAGAGGCTTCCCAAGGAGTAAGTATTTGATTCCTCCCCCACATGAGTTCGTGGGGGAGGTTAGGAGGGGGACCATTTTTATTTCTGGATTCCGGATCATCGTTTGAGTACAACCTTGTCCGGAATGACGAATCTTTTTATGACTTCTAACCCATCCATCTTCGGAGTCCCACTCACCCCCACAACCAATCAAGGTGCACGTGAAAAGCTAGAGTCTGTTTTAAACACAGACGGTTTTCAGTTTTGGACTACACCAAACCCGGAGATCTTACTCAAAGGCGAAGCAGATGCAGAGTACAAGAATATATTAAAGAATGCGGACATCGCTCTGCCCGATGGTGTGGGTCTGCAGTGGGCGACTACATTTCTTGTCCAAAAGAAGGGACCTTGGTGGATTGATATCTGGATCTTTCTTTTCACATATCTCGAGCTCGTCTTTGCCGCGAAGAGGTTGCGGCGTATTCTTCCAGAGCGAGTGATGGGCTCAGAGTTCTTTTATACGATGTGTGATGTCGCAAATCAGAAGCATGTGACTGTGCACATATTAGCCGGAAACAATCTAGAAGAAGCTGGGCGCATGAAAGAGCGACTCGGTCAGCTGTACCCAGACATGCATATCTCAGATGTCTATCCTGGCTGGGCTTTTGATCAAGCAGATGATCAGGTAATGCTTGACGATATTCAGCATTACAAACCCGACCTCTTGATCGTCTGCTTCGGTGCGCCCAAGCAAGAAAAGTGGATCCATACATATAGAGCAGAGCTGGCAGAAGCTGGTGTACGCATGGCTATCGGTCTTGGGGGTACGATGGACTTCATGCTGGGTACGCGCAAACGAGCACCAAAGTGGATGAGCAATGCTGGTCTTGAGTGGTTGTATCGATTGTTTCAGTCAGAGAAAGGTCGCATCGACAAGCAAAGTAGGTGGGTACGGGTACGACGTATACTTAGCGCGGTGTTTGTGTTTCCGTATAGAGTGTTTCGCACTCGCAATAACTAGCATTAAGACCTTTGAAAAATGCACATTTCGGCGTCGCCTGCCTCATTCACTCCTCGATGTAGAATGTACTACACCTGCGTCGATTCATTCGTTGTCTCCTAGAACTGCACTATTTTTGAAAGGCACTGATATTTAAATCTGTCATCCCGGAGTACTCGTCCGGGATCCAGAAATATACTTATGTGTGAGACCGATGTTAGGTCGTATTAGTGCAAACCCACCCTTCCTCCCTTGTCAGGGAGGTGGCATAGAAAACACCTCAAACATCTGGAGTCCCCCTGATAAGGGGGTAAGAGGGGGTTTTCTGATTCTTACGTTCTAGACGCACACTACATCTGCACCTATACTAAGCGCAGGTTAGTTTGTAATAGATGACATATGCAGTTTCAGCCCAGCGAGTACGAGAAAAAGTGGCTAGATCAGTGGAAAAAAGACGATGTGTTTACCGTCACAGAGGATACAAGTAAGAAGAAGGCGTATGTGCTAGACATGTTTCCGTATCCATCAGGAACGGGGCTCCACGTCGGCCATGTAAAAGGATATATCGCGACCGATGTCTATTCTCGCATGAAGCGTGCTCAGGGATGCAATGTACTTCACCCCATGGGATGGGATGCTTTTGGCTTGCCTGCAGAAAACTATGCGATCAAAAACAAGATTCATCCGAGGATTGCTGTAGAAGAAAATATCGAGACATTTAAAAACCAGCTTGCGACGATAGCGTTTTCGTATGACTGGACGCGCGAGGTGGACACCACAGATCCGGAGTTTTATCGCTGGTCGCAGTGGATATTTTTACAGCTGCTCGAGAAGGGACTTGCGTACGAGACGTATGCTCCTATCAACTGGTGCCCGAGCTGCAAGACTGGTCTGGCAAACGAGGATCTCGAGAATGGTAAGTGCGAGCGGTGCAGTAGTGAGATCGAGAAGAAGCCGATGCGCCAATGGGTGCTACGGATCACCGAGTATGCAGATCGTCTACTTTCCGATCTGCCTTTGGTCGACTGGGATGAAAATATCAAAGAGATGCAGCGCAACTGGATCGGGCGAAGTACAGGTATGTTGTTTACTGCACCAGTGAAAGATATGGATCTCTCTATCCATACTTTTAGTGCACACTTTGAGGCGTGCTATGCCGATACGTTTGTGGTGATTGCTCCTGATCATCCACTCTTAGCTACTCTTTTAGAGGGGACTCCTCAAGCATCTGAAGTCCTTGCTAAGTGTGACGAGATTATCAAAAAGAGAGCTACACTTGAGCGTGGAAAAGAGTTAGAGATCGATGGTATCTTTACCGGTCGCTATATCGTAGATCCTCTTGGCAACGGTGAGCTTCCTATATGGGTTGCGAGCTATGCACTGGCGGATTATGGCACAGGAATTGTTAAATGCTCAGCTCACGATGAGCGCGACTTCGCATTTGCCAAGAAGTTTGGTATTGATCTCAAGGTTGTTCTGGTACCAGAAGATGAGAGTGCCCGACAGGAGGTATTAGATCAAGAGGTTTGCTTTAGTGACATGTCTCAGGGCGTACTCTTGGAGCCAAAAGAATTAGCTGGTAAAAATGCCCGTGCCGTTCGTGAAGATGTCACTAAGCATCTGATTGCGAAAGGGTTTGCTACCGAACAGACGCAGTATCGCATGAAGGACTGGGTATTCTCACGTCAGAGATACTGGGGCGAGCCGATTCCGGTTGTTCATACGGAAGATGGATCTATCATACCACTTGCGTATGAAGAGCTGCCACTCATGCTTCCTCAGGTCGAGTCGTATGAGCCATCGGGCACAGGAGAATCGCCACTCGCGACGATAGATGAGTGGATGAATGTGCGTGGCTATATAGACAAAGCAGGAAAGTTTAAAACTATTCCAAACTGGGATTCATTTGGTATTGGTGATCATGAACCGCTTGATATCAATGATGGTCCCTATCACGATGCATACATGAGCGGCGCTCCGATCAAAGAGCGTACAAATGTATGTTGTATTATAAAGCATCCTGAACATGATGAGTATCTGTTAGCAAAATGGAAACAAGTAGATTGGAATGGATTTTTGACAGGTGGGATTGAAGATCACGCTGATCTTGAGACCACAGCTCGAAACGAGCTGATTGAGGAGACGGGGTTTACG
>CAYGIM010000073.1:0-4692 GCA_964349895.1 uncultured Candidatus Peribacteria bacterium
GGCTTATAGTACTCAATACTTTGCATGATATCTGTCCATACTTTGAGCACGTTGAGAGGCTTGGATTTGAAGAGATGATCCACGAGCTCATGTTGTCGTGCTCCTTTCTCTACTAGATGCGCGGCTAAGCGGAGACACTCAGGGCTGGTGTTCATGTTGAAAAAGTTTCGCGTGTCGTTGAGGATGCCGGCGAGGAGCAATGTCGCGACATCCGGTGTTAGTATGGTCTCATCAACTGCCATGATGAGATCATAAATCATTGATGTCGTCGATACATATGTCGTATCTACCCAGTTTATCTGGCCATAGTTCTCGTTGCTCTTATGGTGATCGATATTGATAACCGTTGTTGCTGAGAATAATTCAGGGTGTTGTTTACTCGCAGTCCCCAAATGACCCATGTCGCCATTGTCAAACACGATTACCGTGTCTATGTCTCTGTTTTCACATGTGATGTGGATATCTGCAACATTGATTGGGGCAGCCAGCGCATCGATATGAAGTGCTAGCGTATGGTCCATGACTTCGCAAGCAATCGAGTCTACTTGCTTCTTATCTTGGTTTGGAAGAGTTATCGTGATATGCCTACCAGGTGGTAGGAAGGGAGTGACCTTGTCCATTGCTGGAAGAAAGCGATAGATGGGATTGATCTCATCCAGAGAAAACACCGTGACCTTTTTGCCCATATGGGTCAGGAGGTAGTACATGGCACCCATGCAGGCGAGGCCATCGCCATCGGGTTTTTCGTGCGTCATAAGTACAACACTCGTAGACTGCTCGAGTGTTGCTATAACTTCCTGGATTTTCTCTATGTTTTCTCTCATCGCTCTCATAATAGATATATTATACCAACATTTATATACGATGTGTCAAATATTTCCTTCTCCTTTATCTTACTTGCGTTTTGACTGTCTGACAAGCCCACGTATAATGACTACCATACCGTCTCTTGGAGTGAATTAAACGTGCGAATATAAGAGGTACAGATGCCTGATTTTGTTTTTTGAGATATGTCTTTCTATGGAATATATAGCTGTACTTATTGGGGGTGGCGTAGGCTTGCTGATCGCAAGTGCTATCGTCTACGTTATTTTTTTGGAGAAAAAGAAGACTGTTGAGATAGAAAGAGATCGAATCCTCAAGGATGCTCATGTAAAAGCAAATGAGATCATGGGAGATTCTCGACGTGAACTGGAGCAAGAAGAGCGCAAGATGCGTGATGAGATTACGCTTGAGCGGACCAAGCTTACCGAGCTCGAGGCGCGCTTTATAGAGAAAGATAAGTCACTTGAGGAAAAACGTACTAAGTGTGAAGAAGAGCGTCTTATGTATGAGCAGAAAGGTGTTTTGCTCGCAAGTGAAAGGCAGGACCTCGATCGGTTGATCAATGATGAGAAGGCACAGCTTCTCAAGGTCGCAAACATGGGACTTGAAGAAGCAAAGAAGCTCTTGTTTAAGAGACTTGAGGACGAGTTCTCTCGAGACATCGCACACTACTTAGAAAAGAAAAAAGCCGCTCAGATAGAGGATGCAGACAAGGAAGCGAAGCGCATTATCTCGATGGCGATACAGCGTCTAAGCTCTGAGGTTGCCTCTGAGTCAACAGCTACGGTGGTAGAGCTACCCAACGATGAGGTAAAAGGACGTATCATCGGTCGTGAGGGACGCAACATCCATGCCTTTGAAGAGGCTACTGGTGTAGATGTGATCGTAGATGATACTCCGGGATCGATCCTGATTTCAGGCTTTGATCTCATGCGTCGTTACATAGCCAAGAAGTCGTTGGAAGAACTGATCCAAGATGGGCGAGTACATCCTGCGCGGATCGAGGAAGTAGTTGATCGTGTGACCGAAGAGGTCCATGAGATCGTCAAAAATGCAGGAGAGAAATCGGCATACGAAGTAGGTCTTACGGGTGTACATCCAAATCTGATCAAGCTTATCGGACGTCTCAAGTTTCGTACTTCGTACGGACAAAATGTTCTCAAGCACTCACTCGAGGTCGGAAACCTCTGTGCCATCATGGCAGGTGAGCTGGGCTATGACTCGTCACTTGCTCGCAAAGCTGGATTCTTGCATGACATAGGCAAGGCAGTGACGCACGAGATCGAGGGGAGTCACGCGATTATCGGAGCCAACATCTTGCGCAAGTTTGGCTTTGATGAAAAGCTGGTCAATGCTGTCGAGGCACATCACAACGAAGTCGAGATGCAGTCAGCCGAAGCATACTTAGTCGCCGCTGCCGATGCGATCAGTGGTGCTCGACCAGGAGCTCGACGTGACTCTCTGGAGAATTATGTGAAGAGGCTCAAGGATCTTGAGGATGTGGCTATGAGCTTTGATGGAGTCAAAAAAGTATTTGCTATCCAGGCCGGTCGCGAGATCCGCGTGCTGGTAGATGCTGAGCTGATCGATGATCTCAAAGCAAGCTTGATGGCGCGTGATATTGCTCAGAAGATTGAAGACAACCTCACGTATCCGGGGATGATCAAGGTAAATCTTATACGTGAGACGCGCGTTACCGAGTTCGCTCGATAAAAGAAACTCTTAGGACATGCTTATTTCTTTGTTGCCTGCGGCTATCGCTCCCTCGACGTAGTAGTACTACGCCTCGGTCGTCTCAGCCTTGGCGCCTCGAACTAATCTATGCCTAAGAATTTCTTGAGATTCGGGATATGAACTATTCTTGAGGATCTCCAGGAGCCTTATTACATAAGAAACCAAGAAAATAATCACGAGTACACTCGTGATTATTTTCTTTTCTGTCATCCCCGCGCAGGCGGGGATCCATCAAAAAGGCACCTAGTTATACAGATTCATCGCCTTATCGATCTCTTTCATCGCAAAGAGCTTGATTGCTTCGTCGATATGGGGAAGTACTTCATCAAGCATGTCTTTCTCATCATGAGTCATACGCCCTAGTACATAGGATGCAAGATTTGACGTCGGATGCAGTGGCTTGATGCCAATACGCAAACGAGCGATAGACTCTGTACCGAGGTGTTTGACTACTGACCGCATACCATTGTGAGTGCCGCTGCTGCCGCTCTTGCGCATACGGATAGTTCCTGCATCGATATCGATATCATCGTAGATGATCATGATGCGCTGCTTATAGACATGAAAATAATCCATAATCAGGCGAGCACTCTCACCTGAGTTATTCATCAGCGTAGTGGGCTTTGCCAGCATGATAGGAGTATCTTGATATGTTCCTTGGCTTATGTACGCCTTCCACTTCTTCTCCTCAGTAAACTCAGGGAGGCCCAGAGTTTTTTGGGTATGATCTATCGCCATAAAACCTACATTGTGTCGGGTCTCCGTGTAGTCTTTGCCTACATTGCCTAAGCCGATAATCAGAAACGGTGAAGCCATAAGATTATTGTCCGCGTTAGAGAATGTCATTGCGAGTATTCGACTGTGTCCGCCATAGCTTTAGCGACGGAGGAATCAATCCAGAATCATTCTATGCTTTTCAGTTTAATACCGTCATACGTTACCTCAATATTGAGTAGTATTTTGGTTTAGACAAACAGCTGGATTGTCTTCTCACACAACACAATGACATTCAATACTGATATTTACCAGATATAACTAAACTCCTTATCATTGATCATAAAATGATCACCAAAGGTCAAGCCTGCTTTTTCGAGAGCATTGCGTGCTCGTATCTTTTCTAAGACATCGTAGATCCTGTGTACGGCCTCTTCGTTTGTCATATCAGTCATACGCACGATCTGCTCGATACGTCTCCCGGTGATACGTGGAGGGGACTGCTTGGTGTCTATATGCCACAGCATCGGATCGTACTCTTTTGGTCGGTACTGTCTCACGCGGTGCTTGAGAGGAGAGAGGGTGAGCGGATGGTTGGCGATATAGGTCACGAGGTAGTCGAGAAGCTCACTTAGGTGATCGTGTGTGAGAGCGGATACGATAAATATAGGATGATCGCTTTGTATGGAGGCATCCTTCCATGCTTGTACCAGCATATCGCGCGAGTCAGGGTCCAAGAGGTCGGCCTTGCTCAGGACGATAATCTCTTCTTTTGATGCAAGATTTGCCGAAAATGTCTCAAGCTCCTTGCGGATAACCTTGTAGTTTTCGATAGAGGCCTCAAAGGCGGAGGCATCGACTAGATGAAGGAGGATACGTGTACGTTCCACGTGCTTGAGAAAGTCGTGACCCAGTCCTTTTCCTTCACTGGCGCCAGATATAAGACCTGGGACATCGGATACGACAAATGATGTTCCTTTGTGGAGCACGATGCCGAGATTTGGTGCGAGGGTTGTAAAGGGATAGTCGGCTATCTTGGGTCGAGCATTGGATATGTTTGATATGAGCGTCGACTTGCCTGCATTTGGTAGCCCTATGATGCCTACGTCGGCCACCAGCTTAAGCTCGAGATGTACAACTCTTTCTTGCCCGGTGTCACCAAACTCTGCAAAGCGGGGGATCTGACGTACAGAAGAGGCAAAGTGAGCATTACCATACCCTCCGCGACCTCCCTGACAGATCACAAATGTCTCCCCGTGCTCGGTCATGTCGCAGATGAGGTCTTTGGTTATATTGTCTCGGATGATCGTACCTTTTGGTACGCGCAGATAGACGTCATCGCCGCCTTTTCCTGCCATATTCTTGCCGAAACCTTTCTCGCCATCGGTGCCATGAAACTCTTTATGGGTTGCATATGTG
>CAYGIM010000074.1:0-1923 GCA_964349895.1 uncultured Candidatus Peribacteria bacterium
AGGTGGTGCACAGAATGACTATATTTCTCAGCAATCCGCCTCTATTACCTCTACATATCCCTTTTTGTCCACTTCGAGCAAAACAGTGACAGACCTCAATGGCGCGCCTGTGCTTATCAATGATGTTTTGAAGTATCAGATCCAAATAAAGAATACCGGTAATGTTGCTGCAACAGGAATCACAGTGACCGATCAACTTCCGGCCCATGTGAACTCGTTTACTATTACTACGTTTCCGGGGAGTGGTGTGAACACTTCGAGTATTGCTCCTGCAGGGACAAATGGCACGGGAGTGTTGAGCTTTACGAATATTCAACTGGATGCAGCAGGTGGAGCAAACGACACTCGTGTTATTGAGTATACCGTTGTGGTGAGCCAAGGTACGCCTGATCTTACGGTGTTGTCAAACAACGCAGTGATATCTCCCGCACTTCAGGGTGGACCAGGGGGAAGTTATACGGTGAATGTCACTGTTCTTGCCCCAAAGATCCAGATAAACAAAGTTATTCAAGGACCGATAGAGATACGACCTACTGATTCTACCAAGGTAGTGATCACGGTTGATAACCTAGGTTCTGCCGCTTCTACAAATGTCGTGATTACCGATCCCTTACCTCCGTTGGTTGCATACCTTCCTGGTACGATCAAGCTGAGTACGGCTACGCAAACAGATGTATTGGATGGCGATACGTCTGACTTTGGGCAGTCTTTGGGTGGAGCGGTCACGTCGGTGATTGCGTCACTGCCTCCTGCAGGACAGGCTGTGCTCGAATTTTTTGTGACAGCAAATCCCACGTTGGTCACCACACCACAGCTCAATATTGCTCATGTTGTCGACAACCAGGGCGCAGATGCATATGCTCAAGCGCAGCTAACGATATTACCCACTGGTGGTACCAGCATCTTTATAAACCCACTTCTTCCGCCATCCCCGCCTTCTCCTCCGCCAGACCCACATTTTGATGAGTGGCAGGGTACTGCCCTGACGGATAACTTTGTTCCAAAGACAAATGAAGAGGCATTGTTTGAAACCGAGAAAGGTAATGACCAAGTTCCTGAGATTCCTGGAGAGGGTGGGGTTGTGTGCCATCCAGTGGCAAACCCTCAACCAGAAATCATACAGTCGTCATGTCTGAGTTTGGACACTAATCGTGGGCTTTGGTTCAGTGATCTTGATCGGAAAGATACGTATGCTCCCTATATCACGACGCTAAAAAATACGAAGATCACAGCAACGGGGGACTATGTGTTTAGTGGAACAGGTAACCACTCGACGGGAAAACAACAGGCAAAGTTCAAGACAGGCTTCTGGCCGTTTCAGCCAGAGCGAGAAGTGAGCAGGCTCGAAGTTGTGAAGGTTGCTCTTATCTCCAACTGTATCCCTGTAGAAGATACGATCTCTGTTCCTCGTAACGGATTTCGTTTCGCTGATCTCCCTCCTGATGTTCCTGAATACAAAGAACAAGAAAACTTTGCTGCACGCGTATTTTATACAGCATACAAGCATGGTGTGATCACGGGGTTTAGTGATACATCTGCTCGACCATTTAGT
This sequence comes from uncultured Candidatus Peribacteria bacterium, assembly GCA_964349895.1. GTDB lineage: Bacteria > Patescibacteriota > Gracilibacteria > CAYGIM01 > CAYGIM01 > CAYGIM01. The sequence continues at coordinate 1,553 of CAYGIM010000074.1, forward strand.
GTTGCAACCAATGCTGAGACCTTGGCAATTCTCATGCGTGCTTCCCATGTGATTCCCGAAGGATACGATGTCTCTCATGGTGCGTGGTTTGAACGTTATATCAGGTTTGGAAATACCAATGGATTGTTCACCGGAACAGATATCTTGCATCCTACAGCAAATATGAAGCGCAATGACTTTGCAAAGGTGATCGTTCGTACGATGGCATTTAACCCGGATCCTGGTATATACGGCTATATCGAGCGGGTAAATATATTGGATCAGACATTTTATGAATCTGCGCCGGTTTCTGTCCCACAGCCAAATTTGACGGCGTTTGATATCAAACCAAAAGACGCTGCAGCTCAGGTCTGTGTGCTTCCAGCAGCAGA
>CAYGIM010000074.1:2023-4658 GCA_964349895.1 uncultured Candidatus Peribacteria bacterium
GACGAGGCAAACCATTTTGTCGCTCGTGTATTTTACACAGCGTACAAGCACGGTATCGCAACAGGGCGTGACAATATATATGCGCGTCCGTATGAGCACGTGAGTCGTGCAGAAGCACTAGCTATCTTATCGCGAGCAGCAAAGAATGACACAGTGTACCAGGTTCCTAAGAGCTTGCCGTACAAAGACGTGCCTGTCACAACTTGGTATGCACCTACCCTTGCGTACTTGGTAGAAAAGGGAGTGGTTGGGCAAGATGGTGAACGACTCTTTCACCCTGAGCGTCTGGTGAAGCGTTCTGAGATAGCAAAGCTTGTGTTTGATTATATGACTCTCAATGATAGAGAAGGTATCAAAGCCTATGCAGCAAGTCTCATCGACTACTATCATCTGGATGGATATCGCACGATTGTGAACCAAGCATTCTTTACGAGCTCTGGTAGCGTGCTGGATGGAGTATCACCTCTAACCAATGTGGAGACTCGTTAGCAGTACGATCATTCCACATGTGATACCCAGGACGATTGCATAAGCAGCCAATGCTTGCTTGAAAAACGAACGATGTCCAAAGAGATAGATGATACCCAGCTTGGAGATCGAGTTTGAGATCACGACGATGATAATACCGAGCGTAGCAGTGGTAAGTGCTATCGTCTCGGTACTGCTGAGTTGCGAGAGTGACAGGGTGATAGAGTCTACATCTACAAGCCCGGTGATCAGACTCGACGCGTAGATACCCACGTCTCCGAGGAAGCGGTGGCTTGCTTCTACCAGATACAGTACCGCGAGAAAGAGCAGGGCAAATATCAGTGCAGAAGAGAGTTCGAGTGGGTTTTTTTCTTGGATCGCACTGTTATTGATCATATGCTCTTTTTTACTCTGTACGTAGAGCGAAGCAATAATGACTATGAGCGTGATAGTCGCGATACCAAAGACAGGAAGCAGCTTCATAAAGAGACTATTGTTCAGCACACATACTACAAGAAGTACACGGAGAAACATGACGAGCGTCGCGATCAGGAAGCCCATGACATAGGGGCGTACATGTTCTGGAGTGTGCTTACTTTTGACGGCTAAGGCGTTTGCTACCGCTGTCGATGATACAAGTGCCCCGAGGGCAGAAGAGATCCCGATGCTTTTCTCGTGTCCTACAAATCGGCTGAGGATGTATCCCACAAACTCGATACCGCAAATAAATACGACGAGGAGCCAGAGCTTAAAAGGGTTGAAGACACCCCATGGATCAATCGCATAATTTGGAAGCACGGGGAGGATCACAGCTGATAAGAGTACAAATGTGAGCGTTGCAGAAAATGTCGCGTTCTTGAGATTGAGGGTGAGTGAGTGGATCGAATCTTTCTTTGAGTACAGAAAGATCAGGAGCAGGGTCGTGATCACACCGATATATGCGTGTCCGAGTGCCGTCAAACTACCGACAAAGAATATGCCGATCATGCCCAGTTCGGATGTGGTGCCGATGCGAAATGCTCGATTGACGCGATCATAGTAGGCAACCAGGATGAGCAGCCCTAAGAGGATAAGGGTAGTGATTGCAAACGGGGTACCTACAAACGTCGAAAGAAACCCCAAGATGCTGGTAATGATATAGGTGCGGATGCCTCCGAGCTCGGCTTTTGTCTCTGTCTGTTTGCTGCGCTCACGCTCAATACCCAGGAGCGCCCCGAGGCCTACGGCTGTCGCAAATGATATAAGTGTTTGTAGATCCATAGTTTGTGTATCTCACTATGATACGCGATCACGGGCATGTATTTCAAGCATATATATATCGATATCGAGATGCTGAAAAGGGCTCTACGGGGAAACCTTAGCTTTTTCATGTTCTATCGGCTACAATAGAGGCATAGCAATCAACTCTATGACCAAGTCTGAGTACGAAGCCAAGATCAGTGAGCTCAAAGAAGAAGTGGCACAAGCACTCTCTTGTATCAACTTGCCAGAACTTAAAGCTCGTAGAGAAGGGCTGACTGCCGAGTCGCAAAACCCAGAGCTGTGGAGTGACGGCAAGCGCGCCAAAAAGGTTCTGACCGAGCTCAAGGGTATCGATGAAGATATCTCGTTTTGGGAGAGTATTGAAAAGGATCTCAATGATATTGGCACGTTTTGTGAAGATGCGGATGCTTCGGATGAAGAAGTGATGGCGCTGGTAGGGGAGCAGTTCGCGACACTCGAGGCTTCTTTTCGCCGTGCCGAGTCGTTTCTGTATCTCAATGGTCCCTATGATAGCCACGATGCAATCATGATGATCTATGCCGGGGTCGGAGGACTCGACGCAGAAGACTTTGCGGCGATGCTGCTGCGCATGTATCTACGCTGGTGCGAGGATCATGGATTTACAGCAACGATTGTGGATCAGAGCGATGGCGAGAATGGTGGACTCAAAAGCATTACGCTAGATATCGTAGGTGCAAATGTCTATGGATTGCTCAAGTCTGAGAGGGGAACACACCGCTTGGTACGACTCTCACCGTTTAAAAGCTCTGATTCGCGCCAGACTTCCTTTGCATCAGTAGAGATCTTGCCAGCTCACGATCCGGTGAGCTCAGAACTGGATATCGATCCCAAAGATCTGCGTATCGATGTGTATCGATCCAGTGGGCATGGAGGACAAGGTGTC
>CAYGIM010000075.1:0-4652 GCA_964349895.1 uncultured Candidatus Peribacteria bacterium
CACTGTCACTGTGGAGGTCGCGAGTTCGAGTCTCGTCGATCCCGCCATGTAAGAAACTAAGAATTGAGATATGTAAAAGAGCCATGCGAAAGCACGGCTCTTTTACGTTGTCGCATGTAATGCATAGGGGATACCAAGTATCTGCTTACTTTGACATACCTGGTCTCATTGATATACTACGCGAAAAAGGACTAGGTTATGCAACAAACAGAAATACTGAAGGTAGATATCGAATCTTTTCACCAACTTTGGTTGACTGTACACCAAAGGGCTGTAGATATGCACAAGGAGATCACCAATGAATATGCATTTAGCATCATTGGCAATCCGGAGCCATTTAGACAGTACGCACATGTCGGCCGTGGCTTGTGGCAAAACGCCATGAACGACTTTGGCTCTTTGTCCTGGGATTGGATCGATAATACATGCAACCAAGAGTTCTATCTGATTTATCAGAGTCAGAATCAACACGTTGCCTTGAAGTTGGAGCCATTGGCGGAGTACCCACAATGGTACCGCCTAACCGAAGAGGAAAAGGCCAATGTAGAAGCACACAAGAACCATGCCTTGATAGAGAAACTGGGCATCGATATGAAGGACATCTATTACTTGGTTAAAGTGATAACCGAGCCAAGAGAACGTCCAAGTTATATCGTTTTGTACAAAAAACCATAAACAGAGAAGAACACTTGCAAGAAGGTGCCGTCATATACGTCATCTTCTTTTGCCAAGTCATCGTAAAGCAAAGAGGCCGGCGAATGTCGCAGGCCATCTAAGAGAAATGTTATGATATTTATATTTAGAGAGGCCTTTTACCAAGGCATAGCATGGTCCATTTGAACCACTTAACAGCCATGTATAAGATTGCCAATAAGATTGTGTTCTGTACCCAATGGATGACGCGGGGATCATCCATATGGAAGTATGCATACGCAAGACAGTAGATCATGCCAGCAAAGAAGATGGCAGTGAGGATAACGGGTATCCATTTCAGGATTGCCCTTCTTAGCTTTCGCTTGCTGCTCCTTTTTTCGTATATGTCATACGTGATGTGGGTGATGTGCATCTGTATTACCTCCAGGATTGTTGTTGGAAGAAGGAGGCAACGTAACAGTTGCAGCAAAACCTGTGTACAGTGCAGCAATGCTTAAGCCAAGAACAAGCATTACTCTAGGCAGAGCCGGCATAACTTCCAAGTCTATAATTACTGCAATCAGGATAGCGCAACTTGCGCTAACTCCAAAGAGTACATACTTAGAGCTTCGATCATGAGGAACAATGGAGTCTTGTTGCATAGGACCTCTTTCGTTGTGTTTGAGTTTGCATGTGATTATATACAGAATCGTTTTGGTTGCTAGGGTTTGTTATAATTCTCTGATTGAACAGAGTCAATGCAAAGAAGCCAGCGGGCTGCTGACTTCAGTATAGGATTCATGCTTGTGATGTTTCTTTTTCTTTGGCTTTCTTCGGAAAGAACATTCTGTACCTTACCCACCACATCTTGAGGCTCATGAAGATCAAGTTAATCATGAGGTATTGGATGCAGATAGTGACAACCCAGTGATGTGGATTCATCAGTCCAAAGATGAGCATTGTGATGATTACTATGAAGCATACGCTCGCAAAGGCTACTTCCACGACCTTTTGGCCGTAGCTCATGTTAGTAATCAACTCCTCCTCTGCTAACTGGTCCAAGGTAGTCTCAACTGTTTTTTTGAGTGCCTTCTTGTGTTGTGTTGAGAGGTTCATGATCACGTCTACCTCCGTTGTTGTGCCAAGTGATCTCTGCCGGGCAATCAGGTTCTACATCTGGGTAGAGTGTATGTTCAGCGCAGAACATACTACAATGTGCCACCCCTTCTCCATCGGGGTTTTGACAATCACATGTACCGTAAGGTGGGCAAATGCAATCAGGATCAAGATTAGGTTTTCCCGAATCGAAAGCTGTTGGATCGATACCAGGTAGATGGGGTTGGATACTTGTTGAATCAGTACTAGATATCAAGATATGGTTCTCCACTTTCTTTAGTTTCAATAAGCTCTTTAACTCTTTTTACCCCAAGGTCGATCGCCTTAATTGCTCCCAAGATAAGGCATATACGAAGCCATAAGGTTACCAACCAGTGGGTTGGGTTCTGGTACATCAATGCCATGAGACATATTGCTCCACCATGTAGCAAAACAATGAATATTAGCCATGGAAGATTCTTTGCCCACGCCAAGTTGTTATTCACATCAGTGCGTTTGGTACCACCGTTTTTGTGAACAGGGATATTTACCAGACAACTGACACTCACAACCGGATAGTTGTTGTGAATTGGACAAAACATACTCACATACCGGACTTCGCCGAAATCTGGGATGTTACAATCACAGGTGGATGGACAAATGCACTTTCTTCTTGCTATCAGGTTCTTTATAAACTTTATCATTTCAATCCCTCTCTTTTTTCAAACTCTCGATATCTCATCTCAACATGAGAAGAGAGGAACACTCGGAATGATATGGTGACGATAGGGAGGGCTAACAGTGCTAATAGCGTAAGCAAGAGCTTATTTGGATATACTTCTGCCACTACTAGGATGACAATGACTGGGGCTATCATAATAGCTAGCGACTTGTTCCAGTCACTTCGAAGCTCATCGTCAGTGAGCCCTTCCACACTCTTTATGAGCATAATTATATTCTCTTTTCTCTTTGTTTTATCGGGATTATAGATCTTGGATGTAAGATTGCAATATCCGTTCTAGGTAAGTGTTGCGCCTCGGTAGATGATGGCTACGACGAGAGCGAAGACTGATATGAGGATAAGATCTACGCCATCTGATTGGCGTGTCTTCCAGAGGATCGCATGGATGTATTTAAACGACGTAACAAGCACTACAGGTACGAGGAGAAGGATCTCAAGTACGGGCATTGATTTCAAGTAGCTGGCAAAGGGGAATATTGCCATGAGAAGGATGAGGAAGAAAAAAATAGAAAAGCCTATCTTTGGCTTCTCATCTTCAGTTATGGGGGCTACGACCTCACTATGGGAAGTAGGGGAAAAGTGTTTGATGAGCTTCATGATAGGCCCTGCAAAAAGTCCTAAGATGACGAGGCATACCAGAAGTGCTACTGACTCTACGAGGTATGCGTTTCGTGCAAAGTACGTGATATCTTTTCCCAGCATCAATGTCGAGATGATAAGGATGAGGATAGGGAGGAGATACTTTGAGAAGAGGCTTGAGAACGATGTCGGAGGTTCTATCAGCTCTACGATGACTGAGGCATAAGGGGCAAAGACAAATATGCTACCTATAAATAAGAACAGTACATAGTATTTAAATACGTCAGCGGGTACGGCAAACATAGCTACTGCAGGCAACAGCAGTAGATATAGTTGAGAGATGCGGAAGAGTCGTAGTATGAGTTTTTGGTTCATGGGGAGCAAATACAAAAGAAATCTTATTTGTTCATTTTGGAACTGGATCCCCGATGGGTACTCGGGGATGACAGATGAGGCACATCTATTATGGATTGCCGCGCAGTAGCTCGCAATGACATACTTAGGCCTATTAAGGCCGCTGACTAAGTGTTATCGATAGTGTCAGATCAGACGCATCGCGCTTGATCTTGAAGCTTATGGTGTCACCAGGCTTTTTGGTATTGAGAAGGGTGGGTAGGTCGGAAGATACGGTTACCTTTTCGCTATTGATCTCGGTGATAATATCGCCAGCTTTGAGGCCCCCTTTGTCTGCTGGGCTGCCTTTCTCTACTGCTCGGATATTTTGATTGATGTCATTGATCAGAAGTGCGCCTTCGCTCACCGGCAAAGCAAACTGCTCAGCGATGCTTGGTGTGATCATGATGTAGTTCACGCCCAGGTAGGCCTTTTCTCCTGATGGTGTCTCGTTAGTTGGCTTTGATGTGACGGAAGTATCTTCTCGTTTTCCTAGGGGAAGTTTGATGTCTTCTTCTTTGCCGTTACGAAGAATCGTGACTGTGATGATCTCCTCAGGCTGGTACTTATTGATCTCATCTCTCAGTGAGATGTTCTTGTCGATCTTCGCGTCATTGAGCTTGATGATGATATCTCCAGACTTGATACCGGCCTTATCTGCGGGACTGTCTTTGACCACTGCGCGCTGACCGCTTCGTACGTCGTCTTGGATGAGAGCACCTGTATTGATGGGGAGATCGAATTCTTTTTGCAGCTTGTCATCTATCACCCGGTAGTTTACTCCCAAGAATGGACGTACGATCTTTTGGTATTTCTGGATTGATGGCAGTATCGATTTCACACGATTGACAGGGATGGCAAAGCCGATACCTTGCGCTGATGCAGCAACAGCTGTATTGAGACCGATTACTTCGCCATTGAGATTGACGAGAGGACCGCCTGAGTTGCCTGGATTGATCGATGCATCGGTCTGTATAAGCTCGGACAAGCTTTCGGTACCACCTGCACCATCCATGGCTTGTATACTGCGTCCTTTGGCGCTCACAACACCCATAGTTACTGTGTTTTCGAACTCGCCAAGGGCATAGCCGATGGCGATCACCATCTGCCCTGTCTGAAGCGTATCTGAGTTGCCAAAATTTACAGCCTGGAATGCCCGCTTTTGGTCGGTGTCTTGAAACGCTACCTTGAGCACTGCGATGTCATAGTT
>CAYGIM010000076.1:0-4563 GCA_964349895.1 uncultured Candidatus Peribacteria bacterium
TTGCTGCACCTAGCATGAGCGTCAGCTCTTCCATCGGAGCTTGCTTGATGCCTTCGAAACTCCCAAAGCGTTTGAGGAGCTTGCGGCGGGTTGCTGGTCCGATGCCTGCGATATCTTCTATCTGTGAAGACGAGATGCCTTTCTCGCGCTTCTTTTTTTGGTACGTGATCGCGAAGCGATGTGCCTCGTTGCGAGCTGTCGTGATCAAGTAAAGGACTTTTGAATCATGCGGAAGTACGATGCCCTCTGGATGGTTTTGGTCATAGAGGATCTCTTCTCGTTTGGCGATACTCACCATAGGGATATCGAGCTTGTACTCTGTAAGCATCGAGAAGGCAGCACTTAGCTGGCCCTTGCCTCCGTCGATCACCAGGAGGTCCGGGCGTTTGAGAAGTGACTTGTCTGCTTTATCCTTCGTGACTTCTTTGATATCACTATCCACCACGAGATACTTGAGGCGTCGCTTCATCACTTCTTTCATCGACTTGAAGTCATCGATCTCCCCAACTTCGAGACTCTTGAGCTGAAACTTGCGGTACATACTCGGCGTGGCTTTTCCTTTTTCTAGTACGACCATCGATGCGACCGTGTTGGTACCTGCCAGGTGTGATATGTCGTAGCACTCGATACGGTTAGGAATAGTGGGAAGTGATAAGAGTTCTTTGAGATCCATGAGTCCGGCTTGTATCTCGGTCTCGTCTTTTGACCACTGGCTTACTGTCTGCTCGGCGATCGAGCGAGCGTTTTTGATCGCGAGCAACAGCAGCGCGTGTTTTTCTCCGCGCGCAGCTCGGTGTATCTGGATGCTCTTGTGGGAGAGCGACTTCAGATAGTCTTGGAACAGGTCCACATCGACGAGATCATCTTGTATCAAGACCTCTTCTGGAAAGTCTTGTGTGCTTGTGTAGTACTGTGCGAAGAAGTTGGGCAGGATCTCGGTCGCATCGAGTGTGGGCTTGAGCGTAAAGCGTTCTTGGTCCACGACCTTACCAGTTCTGCATCGAAACAGGTTGAGGTAGACACCTGTCACATGTTGGTAATATCCGATGATATCGATATCGGTCTGCATGGTCCGGGTGACTTTTTGCTCAGCTCCTTCTTGTGTGATCCTCGTGATCGTGTCACGGATATGAGCTGCCTGCTCATACTTCTTCGCTTCTGATAGATGCAGCATGCGTTCACTGAGTGCGCGGGTGATCAGGCTCGTATCTCCTTTGAGGTATGTCTTGATCGTCTCGATCGTCGCACGATACTCTTCCTTGGTCTCGTTGCCGATGCACGGAGCATTGCAGAGGTTGATGTGATAATCAAAGCACGGAATCTTTTGTGACTTGGGTGTCACGACGACTTCATGCGGTGCTGTCTCGGTGATGCTGAGTGTACATGTGCGATAGGGAAGTGCTTGTCTGAGCGTCTCGAGCAGTCCATAAACATGTCGTGCTGAAGTCTTTGGGCCAAAGTAGAGATTGCCGTCTTTGAGAATCTTTCGCACTACAGAGATCTTGGGGAAGTCGTCTTTGGTGGTTACCTTGATATAGACATAGTTTTTGTCATCGCGCATGAGGATGTTGAAGCGCGGTCGATGTTGCTTGATCAGGTTGGTCTCGAGCATGAGGGCCTCGAGCTCGCTATCGGTCTCGATAAAGATCAGCTGTGCACTCTCATGTATGAGCTGCATGGTCTTGGCATCGAGCGCTTTTTGAAAGTAGTTACCGACGCGTTTTTTGAGGCTCTTTGCTTTTCCTATATACAAAATAGCCCCGAGTGAGTCGAGGTACTGATATACACCTGGTTTGTCGGGGAGAGCTGGAAGGGATTGCTTAAGCAACATATCGCCTATCTTTTCTTCATAGCCACAGCACTATCGCCGCGCGTAAAGAGAGGATCTGATATTTGCTGCATCGAGAGAATAGTTGGACTGCTTTTTTTCATAAGCAGAGATTGTGCGCGAGAGATCTTCATGTCCCAGACCTCGCTCTGGATGACGAGACGCTTGCGCTCGTCTTCGAGCTGCTTGAGTACGTATCCCGTCGTGGCTGTCTTGTTTGAGTGGATGATGTACGTAACTGTGAGTACGCAGATAATAATGATGTTGAAGATCAAGAGAGAGTGTACACCGATCTTTACCTCGTGTCCGAGCGTCGTTTTCTTCGACTTTTTCTTGCCGTGCGCAAGGGACTCTGTGACAAGGATATGGGCCATACTACGGATTTAGACATTAGACAACTTCTCACATACGCGTAGTTTTGCACTACGAGCGCGCGGATTCGATGCGATCTCCTCATCACTCGGTGTGATGGGGCGCTTGGTGATGATCGAGATCTCGGGCATGTGATTACACGTACATTGTATACTCGTTATCGGACAAATGCACGCTTTTGTATACTTTTTTAGTATGTGCTTCACGATCCTGTCCTCAAGCGAGTGAAAGGTGATGACGAGAAGCCGTCCTCCCACGGACAGGAGTGATATTGCCGCTTCCACTCCTTGTGTGAGTGCTTCGAGCTCGTCGTTTGTCTCTATGCGTAGCGCTTGGAAGAAACGCTGTTCTGGATGCGTGTGATGTACGCGTGTCGGGAAGCATGACTGAATTATGTTTGTGAGCTCGGTCGTCGTATCGATCGAGTGTTTTTTGCGCGCCTCGAGTATGCGACGTGCTATCAGCTTGGAGTGTTTTTCTTCACCATATGTATAGCCGATACGCATCAGCTCAGCCTCCGAGTACTCGTTGACGATTACGTGAGCACTCAACTCTTGTGTCACATCAAAACGCATATCGAGGGGGCCTTCTTTGCGATACGAGAATCCGCGGGCTGCTTCGTCTACATGCATGCTGGAGAGGCCCACATCAAACAATATCAGGTCGGCATAGTCCCAGTGAGCATTGGATGCAATCTCTGTGAGGTGTGCAAAACTATCGTGCACATACGTCACGGGATTTTCCTGCGTGCCGATGTTTTCTTGCGCGCGTGCTAGATTTGCCTGGTCTAGATCTATGCCGATGACACCCATAGTGTGGTGGCCAGGGACATCGTACAACTTCATGATCGCCTTGGTGTGACCACCAAAGCCGAGGTTGCAATCGATAAAACGCACAGGTTGTTTTGCAAGAAATACCGGAGCACTGAGTCTCAAGACTTCACTGAGTAACACGGAGGTGTGCATATACATATGGAGAATAATAGTTCATATTATGATATGGATTCATGCAAAGACAATATGTTGCTCATGCTGTTCTGTAGGGGAGAGTGCTCCGACTTGTCTCACGGGGGGTGCATGATAGACTCGCTATATATATTGATACTTCTTTTGCTACCTATATACCTATGACTGAACATGCACTGAAGAAGGGACAGCCGTACTTGGGAGCTCACGTGTCTGCCTCGGGTGGAGCGTGGAAGGCGATCGCACATGCACAAGCGATAGGTGCTGACTGTATCCAGATTTTCGGTGCAAGTCCTCGTATGTGGGGAGGAAAGATCCCTCTGGAAAAAGATGCTGCACGGTTTATCGACGCTAGAGCAGAGGGTTTGGCGGGCCAGGTGTACCTGCATGCTGCGTACCTCGCAAATCTCGCCTCGCCTGAAGCAGAGCTGCGTGCGAAGTCGGTCGACAACCTCGTGCTTCATCTCGAGATAGCTTCCATGCTCAAAGCAGATGGATTGATATTCCACTTGGGCTCAGGTAAGGGGCAGCCTCGCGCTCAGGCGATCGAGTTGATTGCAGAAGGTATGAAAGAAGTCTTGGCACGTGTAGATAGTCCTGTGCCGCTCGTCATGGAAAACGCTGCCGGAGGAGGGGACAAGGTAGGTGCGCGCACGCTGGACTTCAAAAACATTTTGGAACTCTACGACACACCGCGTATGCAAGTGTGTTTTGATACCGCACATGCCTTTGAGGCCGGAGTGGTCGAAGGCTACACACCGGCAACCGTGAAAGCACTGTGGGATGAGTGGGATGAGATGGTAGGGCTGAAGCGTATTGTTGCCTTGCACGTCAACGACTCCAAGACTGCTTTTAATTCTCATCACGACCGCCACGAAAATCTAGGCGAAGGACATATCGGTATTGATGGGTTTCGTGCGCTTGCAGGGGATTTGCGTCTCAATCACGCTGCGTGGATGCTGGAGGTGCCGGGGATTGATGGGGAGGGGCCAGATCTTGAGAACATGCAGCGACTTCGTGCGTGCTTTGCGGGGAGATAAGGAATACGAGATCTCGAATCAGGAGTGACAGAGCATATTCTTCTGTGGCTTTAGACGTGCCGTACTCTTGCGAAAAAAGAGAGACATGATACTTTCGTCTCAGAGGCGTTGGCTCACGTATGTTTCTGTTCCTCTGCGCTTTTTTATTTATTGTACGTATGTATATGAAGAAATTTCGAGTATGGGGAGTGTGGGCCTTATTGCTGTCGTTTGTCTTGACCACAAGCCAGACATTCGCCGCAACGTTTTCAGATGTTTCTGAAAACAATCAGTATCAGTCGGCGGTAGAGCTGATGGTGACGCATGAGATCATGCGTGGCTATGCCGACGGTATGTTTCGTCCTGAGCGAGCTATCAC
>CAYGIM010000077.1:0-4554 GCA_964349895.1 uncultured Candidatus Peribacteria bacterium
ATTCGACATGCTCATGGTCTGAGGTACTCTCGAACGACTCCCTTATCAAGGAGGGTTTTCGGAGTCCCCCTGATAAGGGGGAATAAAAGGGGGTTTCTTTTTGTTTGTTTCTGGATCCCGGATCACAGTTGAGTACAACCTGTCCGGGATGACGGAGGGGAAATGTAAAAGGCGCACATATGCGCCTTTTACATTAATGATTGGATTCTTCGTGTGACTAGTTCTTGATGAAGTTGATTGGGTCGGAGTTGAGGCTGTTTTGAAGAGCTGACTTGATACTAGCTGATATCGTATCGAGCTTGGCTTGCTCAGTAGCATCCAGTGTTGGGCTGATATACTTGCCTCCTACGAAAGCCCAGAAGTAGAGCTTCTCATCGGAGAGTCCTGCAGCAAATCCGTCGCCGTTTATATCCCCAGTTGGTGACATAAAGTATGGATCGACAGTGATAGTAGCAGTTCGTACGATACCGTTTGCATCAGTAACAGTTACGCTATAGGTTCCTGGTGGGAGAGTAACTGGTCCACCGCTGCATCGTGCAAGTACCTCGCCGAGGATGAGCTCGGTACCAAGTGGTACATTGAGAGCCGTACACACGGTATTTCCATCCGCATCCTTGATCACGACAGTGAGTGGTCCTGTAAGACCAGTAAGGTCGATAGGGATGACGTCTTGCTTCGGATCATTGTTGTCAACATAGTCAGGCTGACCAAGGACAAAGCCGGTTCCTGTTGCTGTCTGGATGACACCATTTCCGTTGCCGAGAATATCTTGGGCTGAGACCTCGAGTACATACGTGTGTCCTTTGTAAAGCGTCATACCTGATCCGACTCCACTGAAGAGGAATCCAGCAGGAGTCGATGTAGATGTTGGCGTAAATACATTGCTTCGTACACCAGTGCTTTTGTTAAACAACTGTGCTGTGACTGCGCCAAGTGCTGTGTTTGAAGGATCTTTTACAAGGAAGCTAAAGATAGCATTTGTAAATGTCGCGTCTGCATTCAGAGCATAGTTGCTCACCACAGGTACGTCTGTATCGAGATAGTAGCTCTGTGTAAATGGTGTTGATCGATTTTGCGCCTCGTCGATCAAGGTTACCGTGATCGTATTTACCTGACTTGGTGTAAGTACTGCAGGTATGAGAGATTGAGGGAAGGTCCCTGCTGTGAGGAGTGATCCAGTTCCTACAAACTGTGCATTTACATACATCTCGTAGGTGAGGTTGGTACTTGCATCAGTAAGACTTGTTACCTGAGGTACGATCGTAGGAGTAGAGACAGCTCCACCTGCTCCCTGACTTGGGAAGGTGATAGTTCCTACAGGATTACTCGTATCGATACGGCTGGTAAATGGTCCATATGGAGTTGTCTGATTGCCGAGCTGGTCTTCAAAGATCACTGTAAAGGTATGTGAACCTTCTGGGAGCGTGATAGCATTTGCAGAGAACGAGGTCTTTGGTCCTGTCACTCCATTCTCTACGATACGATAGAAGATAGGTGAGTAGTCGTTGAAAGGATTTGTAGCGTCGATGCCGAGTGCTGGAAGGGTCGTGTTGTTCCACACTGTTGGGAAGCTAAGACCGGTGCTGCCAGAGCTCAAGTTGAGCTGTGGTGCATCCGTATCTACGCGAAGCTTGAGTGTGACGTCAGAGCTGTTGATCGCCTCATCTACAGCATGGACGTCTATGACATGCACGCTGTTGCTTGAGAGGTTGTTGAATGCATACTCGTAGGTCTTGCTCGTAGCTGTTGCGAGATCTGTGCGCTCGTTTCCTGTGACGAGAACAGTATCGAGTTTGACGGTCTTCTGAGCTATGTTGTCACTGTTTTGCAGTGTGAGGAGGAGCTTATCGCTGACAGACTTGGTAAGAAGTACATCTGACTCACCGGCTTTGCTTGAGATCATAGTGATCGGAGCATTTGTAGAGTCGAGGAGCTGCGTCGTGAGGTTTGGACCTGTATACTTTCGCAAGATCTTGATTGTGGACTCACTACTGTTTCCCGCAGCGTCTTGGAAAATACCCTTGATCGTGTACTCTTTCTCAAAGTTGAGAGTGATTGGGATAGTACCAAGATGTGCAGTATTTGGATTGATCACTACTTGCTGTACACCTGAGGCGTCAGTTCCTTCTACGCGGATCGTGAGTGTCGTGGAGTCGTCATAGATAGTGGTAGCACCAAATATGTACTCTGGGGCAAGTAAGTAGTTGATATCTAGGCTTGTAGCAGAGGACTTCACGATATATCTTCCTGTGTTTGGTCCTGTAGTCTCTTTGATGATCACGTTTGGTACTTCGGTCACACTGAGCGTACCTTGAGGTGTGACGATATCATTTGCTTGCGTATAGATACGGGTAAGTTGGAAAGGGGCCTTGCTTGTGTCTACATAGTTCAAGGTAGAGTTGAGCGTATAGTTCCCCTTCATCGCAGGCGTTATCGTTCCTACAATACCATTTGCTGCTGCAAGCGATGGCACATTGAATGTCGTCTGCTTGTTGTGTGGATCAGTAGCCACGACAGTTAGGCTTGAAAATTCAGAGATGTTTACTGGGTTGATAGCATATGATACGTCGATCGATTCTGTCGATGGATTCTCACTGACCTCGAGCGTCATAAACTTCACGATAAATCGTGTCTCTGGGGTAGATGAGTCGATAATACCAGCAGTTGCATCAAACGCTTTTACCGTATCGGTAAACTCGAGACGTAGCTGCTCATTGTTACCAACGCCTGTTACCACGATAGGACTGGTTGCTGTGACGGCCTTTGCTGCGTTTGCATCAGCATAGGTTGTCGTACTTACTGGTGTCCAATTGGTACCGTCTGAGCTCTTGCTGATAACCAGCTTGATAGGGTATGAGTCGTCTTGGATATCACTCCAAGAGATCTTGGCGTCGTTGTTTACCCATGTAGATACAAGGCTCACGATCTCTGGTGCACGGTTATCTATAAAGATAGGGAAGCTCTTGGTAGGCGTTGGATTACTAGGGTCGAGGGGGTCCTGGTGTCTGTTACCATACTCATCTATGAAGTAGATCGAGAGGTTTTGAGCACCATACTTCACATTGGCCAGCTCGGCCGAGAATGTGTAGGTGTCTGTAGTACCTGCTTTGAGGGTAAGCTGTCGCTCAATAGTACGCGTAGCGTTTACACCACTGATATCATCCACATAAGAGATCATAGCGTAGAGCTTCTTGGCTGGGTCTGGATCAGCATCGGTAAGACCATTCACCTCGAAGTTGTATGTGCTGCTCTTGTATTTTGCACCTGCCGCAAGTCCTGGAGTCGTGATATCACCAGTGAGTACTGGTCGAGTACTGTCTTGGCGGACGTATACACTGAGGTCTGCAGATATGTTGTAGCCATAGTCACGAACACTGAATACTAAGGGGCCATCAAAGTTGTCACCGACTGTTATAGTAACTGGCACCTCACAGATACCGGTTGCTGAGTCAAAGTCGGAGTCGGTATCGCATGTCCCTGTTGGGATCGCAGACATTGTACCAAGACCCGCTGTCTTGGTGATCGTAAGTGGGAGAGAACGTAGCGCACCTGTAGAGCTATTGCTTACTTCTTTGAGCTGCAACACGAGTGGCAGTTGCTTGTCTGCGCCGACACGGTACTTGTTGGTATCACTTGTACCATCACCGCGAAGTGTACTTGTTGGTGGCTTGGTCCATGGGAGGGCTACTGGAGCAAGCGTATCAAACGATGTAGCGTTGCCGCTGACTGTTCGGGGGTTGGTCGCCTTATCATACACAGTAACCTTTGCCGTGATCATAGCCTGAGTACCGTTTGCCAGCTTGTCAGCAACATTACTAAACTGCAGAAGATTTGTGAATTGTCCTGAAGCATTTGGCAAGATGATCAGCTTGTTGCCTGAGTTGTGAATAGTCACGAGTGGATCAGTAGTCGTAAGGAGTGAGGATCCTGTCATGCTCTTGTGAGGATCTTGACCACCCGGTAGGGCAGAGAGGATACTCAACGCTGAGTTGTTTTGATCCAGCAGCTCGACCTCGAGGTGATCAACACCCGTACCGGTTACGAGATCATCGTATGCTGTAGGCATCGTGAGGTTGAGATGTCGATCAAGCTCGATCAAACCAGACGTGAGTGCGCCTGTAATAGTCGGTGCTGTCTTGTCCCAGTTGACCTGAAACTGAGCAGTTGTAGAAGGATTGCCGAGACCGTCCTCGACGCGAAGCACGACGGTGTGTGTACCTGGAGCTCCTGCAAAGAGAGTTGCGAGGTTGATGCTCGCGGTATTTACACCGGCAGCGCAGTTGGAAAGAGTCTGGGTATTGCTTTCAAATGTCACTGAGCAGTTTTGTAGTGTTCCTATCCCTGCATCGGAAAGGGTGTACTCGATAGGTAGCATGTCTTTATTTGTAGGATATGCACTTGGTGCAGTTGCGATACCATCTACCTTGGTGACTGCAGATGCTGGACCAGTTATGTCATACTTGATCTGCGTACCTGGGACGAAAAGGGTAGTGTTGATGGCACCATCAGTTGCTCGAGTATGGAAGAAGCCTGGTGTATTGAGCGCGACAGCAC
>CAYGIM010000078.1:0-4464 GCA_964349895.1 uncultured Candidatus Peribacteria bacterium
GTCATTCCCGAGAGGTTTTATGTAAACCGAGTCGGGAATCCATTAAAAGATTGATTGAAAGACCAATGGATGGATCCCCGACGAGTACTCGGGGATGACAGACAAGAAAGATCCTTACTTTACTGGATGGCCTTTGTTTCTTCATCCAGCAGATACGCATCATTGAGAGTCTTCTCGAGAACACGGGATTTGGTAGATACCTGCTCCAGTTCGCGAGATGCCTCAGAAAGCTTTTTCTGCGTCTTGCCGATGTACTCGGTAAACGTACCAAAGTCTTCACGCAGGTGTGTAATGATCTTCCAGAGCTCGTGTGAGCGCTGCTCGATAGCTAGTGTCTTGAAGCCCATAGAGAAGCTATGCAAGAGCGCCAGCAAGGTCGTAGGGCTCGCTAGGATCACACGGTGCTTGCGCTGGATCTCGTCAAAGAGTCCTGGTATACGCAAAGCCTCTGCATAGAGCGACTCAAAGGGCAAAAAGAGGATAGCAAAGTCGGTCGTGAGAGGTGGCAAGATATACTTACTTGCGATCTTCTCGGCCTCACCTTTTATGCGTTGCTCAAACTTCTTCTGGGCTTTCTGGAAAGCCTTCTGGTCGTTGTCATCATAGGCTTGTTGCATAGCATGAAAGTCTTCAACAGGAAACTTCGCATCGATAGGTAGATACACGATCTGACTATCTACCTTGCCAGGAAACTTGATAGCAAACTCTACCACCTCCTCGCTATCCTGACTCACACGGAAGTTCTTCTCAAACTGACTTATCGTGAAGACCTCCTCGAGGATCATAGCCAGCTGCACCTCACCTAGAGTTCCACGTGCCTTGATGTTTGTCATGACGCGCTTCAGGTCTCCTACATCTAGAGCGAGAGCCTGCATCTCTCCGATGCCTTTATGCACCATCTCAAGCCGCTCAGCCACCTGTGTAAATGACTTCTGTAGTCTCTTTTCTAGTGTCTCATGAAGCTTCTCTTCTACCACCTCTCGCATCTTGTCGAGCTGGGTCGTATTGTCTTTGCGGATCTTGTCGAGCGTCTCACTCGTCTTTTCTTTGAGTCCTGTGATCTCTCCCCGTACATCTTTGGTCAGCGTATGCACCGTAAGTGTGAGGCGATTGAACTGTTCGTTCTCTTGCTCTGAGAAGCGGTGAAGCTGATTGCCTAGAGCTTCTTGTACACGCATAAAAGATGCATGTACCTCGTCTTTGATACCAGAATCTGCCGCACCACCAAAGCGGCTCTTCAAAAGCACATACGTGATAGCGCATCCTACTCCTAGACCGACAGCGAATTCTAGCATGGACTAATTCAAATTTATGTAAGACGAAGATTTCTTTTTTTCTGGATCCCGGATGAGTACTCCGGGATGACGATACAGTTTATTTATGATGGATCCCCGATGGGTACTCCGGGATGACGGAATGATACTAGATTGCGACGCAGTAGATCGCAACGTGTCCGCCGAAGCTTCAGCGTAGGTGGATGACATATCGCTTACGCGATTAGCGATGCGATAAACTCCTCGATCCCTCGGAGATTTTGTGCGTACTGACTTACATCAGGAAAATCAAGCGAGATGATTCGCTCATATACTACCTCAATCAGTTTCTTTAGACGAGTAGATTCATCCTGCATATGTGCAAGATCGAACTCATGCCGTACGAGCTGATCTTCGCTTGGAGCAAAGAACTCTATTACTCCTTTATTTACGCTGTAGCCTTTGTACTGACCACTGCCTTCTATCAAGATCTTATAAAACAACAGCTGCGTCTCGTACTTCCACATCTTGATCTTTTCCGAGTCAGTCTTGCCTATACGGCTCAGCACAGGATTACCCGACTTGTAGTCCAGCACCGTGATAGTTTGGTCTTTTGTATTGATACAGAGACGATCGATCTTTCCCTGGATCAGAGCAGTACCGACACGCACGCCTCCATGCCCAAGACTTGCTTCTACCACATCGTCTACACTCCACGAATCTCTAGACTGTGTATACCATAGGGGCAACTCAATAAGAGCCTTGCTTCGCATCTCTTCTTTCTCTCGCTTGGATGCATCCTCATGTGAGAGAGCAGCATCTATATACTCCGGGATCAGAGCTACATCTGGGAGCTCACCTGACTTCTTAAAGTTTCCTAGAAGATCTCGTGCTACAGCATGTACGAGAGTTCCGTACATGGCTCGCTCATCTTTTGACTCAGGGAAGTGAAGGATGTGTCGCTCTACAAACTCCTCAGGACCTCCATACGCAAGATCGAGAAACCTCTCAAGATGAGTCACGGAAAGGACATATTCCGACAGAGCCTCCAAGACAAGATCTCGAAATGAGCTGTAGAGAGGATGCTGCTTATGGAAGAAGTAGACAGGGATATCTGAGTCCTGGGCGATATCAAACACTTCTGTACTATCCACAGGTGAGATCTCAGCAAGACCAGAGAATGGACTCAGCTCTCGCCCACCCGCATCTCGCACGGCCTCAGTCGTGATCAAGCACCGCTTCGCTCGTGTCTCTGCTACAAAAAATAACCGCAGAGCATCATCAAGCGTATCACTACCTGGACGCAGTGGCAGGTTGAGCGGAAGAGTAAGTGTCGATGACTTTCCTCGGGTATTCCATACTTCGTTGTTTGCATGCATGACATACACAGTGTCGAACTCGAGTCCCTTGGCCTTGTGCGAAGTAAGCAGCGTGACACGTGCGTTTCCACTGGACTGAAACAAGCGGTTGTAGGGAATCTCCATACGGTTGTTGATCAAGACTTTGAGTTTGGAGACGATATCCGAAAGACCCAGATGCTCAAACGAACCGCTGCGTATCTTGTCACGAAAAACCCTGAGCGCAGACAAGTGATCGATATAGTCCTCCAGACTCACCTGGCGGCTTGCCTCATCAAAGTACCATTGGTACATAGGCGAAGATCCATAGCCCGCAGTCTCATCATCCGAGATCTCTTTGATACCTACTATCAGATCTATCAAGTACGAGACGCTGACATTCTCTGACTGCTTGCTCAAGTTGAGATACAACAAGACGATATCTTTTATCTTACCATCTTCACTTGCAAGAGCATGATCGATCCACGAAATCTTTTCCTTATAACACTCAGTCGATAGCTTCCACATATCTGTTGGGGCGACCTCCCAAAACGGCAGAGACAAGATAGGAACAAAGTCTTTCCAACCGATATCGTCTTTAGCATCTTGGAGCTGAGCGATAAAACTCATCTGCGTGATCAAGCCAGTTATGCATTCGTTCTGAAATATATCTTGCGACTTTTCATACACATACGAGATGCTGTGTTTGTTTAGAAGAGGGATAAGTCCCTTGAGATCCGAGTGCCTTCGAGCTATTACCGCTATTTCCGAGACTTCTCCTTTTGCAAGTTTTCTCTCTATGTCACGAGCTATAAAGATATCTTCTTCTACAGAGTTCTGAAACTTCAGTCGAGTCACATATCCATCTGAAGTAGTACGATGTGACCGAAGATCTTTCACAATATCTGGCACAACCTTACACAGCCGCTCCTCTGCACCCATGATACACTGACTCGCCGTATCCAAAATCTCTTGGGTTGAGCGGTAGTTGTCTGTCATCGTGATGATATCTTTCGTCTCATACGAGTCAGCAAATGAAAGAATGTTTGTAAGATTTGCTCCCTGAAACTTGTATATAGACTGATCATCATCTCCTACAGCAAAGAGGTTGGGCTCTGATAGATGGTCATGACTATGTGCAGCAAGGTTGAGCAGTCGCAACTGCAACCCACTCGTGTCTTGGAACTCATCTACCAGCGTATAGAGATATCGCTCAGAAAGATCTTGCTTGATATGAGGATGACTTTCAGCGATATCAAGTATGGTAAGGAGAAGATCCTCGTAGTCTTTGAGATATCGTTTCTTGAGTTCCAGCTGATAGGATGCGTACATGTCTGCAATGGCCTGATGCTTGGAGGTGTTCTGGCTGCCCTTCAGTACTCGCTTCATGCTAGCTGCCGTCTCGGTATACGTATTTTTCCACTCGGTTAAGCTTGCCGTCTTGCCGCTCTCTTCACATCTCTCGAGTGCTGTAAAAAGATGTGACAACACGAGATAGCTCAGGCGCTCGTAGTGTGGTAGCACGCTACTAAAACGTGTACCCAGCTGAAGCTCAGGCAACAGCAATGCGGATTTGACTTCTGCAAGAAGTGCTTTAGTAACCGTAGATGAAAACAGAGATACGATGTGCTCGTTTAGCAGCTTCATATCTTCCGCTGCCTCGTCTGCCAATGCACGAAACTCCTCAGGTTTAATACCATTTTTCTTGAGCAGCGCGATACACTCGATAAGATCTCTCTGATACAAGAACTCTTCGCTCTCTGGCTTCTTTTTGCGGAATATATGATCAAAAGGCAGTGACTCTATGATGGATTGGATGATCTCGATCTGCCCCAGCTCATCGAGCGTGTCACTTTCCTTATCGTCCATCAGGT
>CAYGIM010000079.1:0-4460 GCA_964349895.1 uncultured Candidatus Peribacteria bacterium
TGTCAGGGAGGTGGCAGAAATGAGACCACGAATGTCTGGAGTCCCCTTGAGAAGGGGGATCAAGGGGGTTGAATCTAGGATTAAAGGTACTGGAACAAAATACTGGATTGCTTCCTCCGTCGCTAGGCTATGGCGGACACAGTCGGATACTCGCAATGACATTCATAATCTTTTCCTATGTCTCAGAGCACACTTATCGGAGGTAACAACTCGTATGAGATAGACACTACCGTGATTCTTTGGAAGTCGCGCTTTCTCGAGAAATACAGTGAAGGAGGCGAGGTCCTAGAGATCTCAGATACCGAAGCTATGTTTCGCGATGAGGTGCTACTAGCTCAGACCCCATCATTCTTTACGACCTCGCGTCTCATAATCCTTCGACTTGAGGACGATGCGACATTAAAGACGTATGCAAAAGATATCGAGAAGTTGGTGACGTGTGACCAGACCAACTGGTTTGTGCTCGTCGTGGCAAAAGCTAAGAAAGTATTTGAGGGGCTCAAAAAACTAGAACCGTCTTCTTTTGCAAAGATCATCGACTGCAAGGATAAGTCCCCAGAGGAGCAGGCGAGTGTCCTCAACCAAAAGTACAAAGGCCAAATCTCCATGCCGATCGCTCTCTATCTTCTAGAGAGGATTGGCCATGATTCACCACGTATTACCGGGGAAGTCGAGAAGCTTTTGCTGTATGCTGGCTCTCGGCCTGTGACTAAGGACGATGTTGTGCTGCTCACGACCGAAAGTATCGAAGCCAATGTGTTTCACTTTCTCGATCATCTGTTTTCTCGCAATGTTGCTGCAAGCCAGGTCGCTCTCAGACAGATCCTAGGCAATGAGGTCATGCTAAAAGACGAAACCTATGCTCAGCTGGTCTCAGCACTTTCGTATCACATCCGCTCGATCCTGCTGGTGGCAAAGAGCCAGGCCAAGGAGCAAGGTGCTATCGCCGGTGATACAGGCCTAAAACCATTTCAAGTAAAGAAGTACATGGGACAACTGAGGCAGCTCAAGGTGACTTCTATCGAGAACCTGTTGAGGTTTCTCGTCGAGATCGATACCCAGATGAAGGGCGGTGCACACCAGGTGCTTTTGCGTGAACGAAATATCTTTGAACTTGTCTTTTTGGGCGGATGTGTCAAAATACTGGCATAGTAATACTCTATGCATCCAATCTTATTTGAGAATGACTGGCTCACTGTCCGTACGTTTGGTGTATTTTTGCTCCTCTCTTTCCTCTTATTCACCTACCTGATCTATCGGGTTTCTCACTTCCGAGCAGTGCATCTGTCTTTTCTGACCACTCGGGCACTCTCGTTCTTTTTTGCAGGTTTGATAGGATCTCAGGTGTTCTTTGTGCTCAACAATCTACCGTCTGTATCAAGCGAGCTCCACGGTGCATTTCAGCAGGGCTGGAGCTTTACGGAGATAACGCTCTTTATCGTATCATTGCTCACGCAGGGCATGAGCATCTATGGAGGTATCGTAGGTTTTCTCGTTTTCTTTTTCATCGTTGGAAAGCTGCACCACGTCAACTTCAAAGAGTGGTTTGATATCTTGGTCGTATCGTTTTTACCAGCGCTGTCGCTGGGTATGATAGGAGCATTCCTCGGGGGCGAGTGGTATGGTCTGCCATCTCTAGACTTTCCTTTTGGTGTCGTCTTTAGCAACGTGAACTCTGTGGTACCGTATACGGCCCCCATACATCCTATACAGCTCTACTTTCTCGGTGTTTGTATTGTAGGATCTGTGATCGGTGCTGGTATCTTTCGTAGATCGATGGATGGTGGTCTGACTGCAGCGATCAGCGTGGCATTTGTGGCTATGGGCAACTTCTTTATAGAGTATATGCGTGGTGAAGAGGTGTTGCGTATCGTAGGCTTGAGCATGAATCAGATTCTGAGCTTGATCCTACTCTTTGTCTCGGGATACTTCTTGTTTCAGTTTTATCTCAAGAAGAATTAAGTAGACAATGCCCACGCATTATTCCGTCATCCCGGACAGTGAGTATTCGAACGTGATCCGGGATCCAGAAAGAAAATAATAAAACATAGGTTCCCCTGGATCCTCGATGGGTACTCGAGGATGACAGACTTCCCATAATTTTTGAGTTTAACATTCTTTTGTTGTATAGCCATGCGTCTTAATAAATTTCTTGCAGAGTGTGGTGTGGCCTCCCGCCGTGGTGCGGACAAGCTTATAGAGAGCGGTCGGGTCTCGGTTAATGGGCAAGTTGTGAGCGAGCTCGGAGCTCAGGTACCCGAGAAGGCCCATGTCTTTCTGGATGGTCGGTTGGTCATGCCGGCTGCCGAGAAACGTTTACTTGCATGGTATAAGCCTAGGGGATTCGTCTCTACATCTCACGATGAGCTCGGAAGATCGGTCTTTACCGACCTGATCAAGAAAGACCTCTCGATCCCGACAAAGCTTCGAACTATCGTAGAAAACGAGCGCTTGGTGCTGGTCGGCCGTCTGGATAAAGAGTCAGAAGGTTTGATATTGCTGACAAATGATGGCGATCTAGCCTTGAGACTGACACATCCTCGGTATGAAAAAGAAAAAGAGTACGAGGTTTCGATCGATGGGGAGGTGACAGAAGCTGAGCTGGATAGACTGAGGCAGGGAATCCTTCTAGATGGAGAAAAGAGCAATCCTTGCCGGATAGAGGTGCTTCGTCGCATGCCAGGAACTACGATGTTTTCGGTGATACTGACTGAGGGAAAGAAGCATCAGATACGACGCATGTTTGAGTTTGTAGGGCATCAGGTCACACGTCTTTGTCGAGTTCGTATGGGAAGTATCGAGCTACAAGACCTCAAACCAAACCAACTCCGCCTCATAGACCTTGACCAAGCCTAAAAAAACGCTAGAGTAAAGTACGTAATTGACCCATTATTCGTCAGTATTGAAAGATATGTACGCAATTTTTTCCGACAGAAACAAGCAATATTTAGTGAAAGAGGGCCAAAAGCTCACTATTGATAGAAAAGAAGATGCAAAGGAAGGCGATGTTCTCACCTTTGATACTGTTATGTATATGCACACAACTGAGGGAAAGCCAGAGGTTGGAACGCCTGTTTTACCCGGACACAGCATCGAGGCCAAGGTACTTGGACACACACGTGGTGACAAGATTCTCGTACTCAAGATGAAGGCAAAGAAGAGGTATATGAGGCATAAAGGCCACAAGCAAGACTATACTGAGGTGCTTATCTCAAGTATTAAGTAGTTATGCGCCACAGTATGTGGCGCATGTCATTGCGAGGAGGCTTTTGCGACGCAGCAATCCAGTATTTGTAGCCTAAGGAGTGGTTATACGTTCGGAAAAATATTGAAGCAGGCTAGATCTTTTGATCTAGTCTGCTTTTGTGTTTTCTGGATTGCCGTCCGCCGCGGCGGATAGCTCGTCCCGATCTAATCGGGACCAAGAGCAAAAGTCGCAGCCTCTGCTAGACTTTTGCTGATCATCTCTGGTAGAATAAACAGATACATATTCTGTCATAGGTACTCATGCTCAGAGCCAGAAAGATCGAGATATCAACAGGTAGTAAACATATCGCTATCATACATACGCTCGACATGGAGCGGTTGCATCTGCGTGCACTAGATAGGGTAGAGGTCAGAAGTAAGAGAAAGAAGAAGACGATTATCTGTACGGTTGATCAGCTCAACCTGGCATCAGAGCAAGACGATAAGGATATCCATCTGAAACCAGGTGAGATCGGCCTGTCAGATGAAGCATTTCATGCGCTCAAGCTTGCTGATGGTGATCCCGTCCAGCTACGCACTGTGCTTCCCCCTTTGTCGTTTTCCTATGTAAAAGCCAAGATGAAAGGTAAGGCTTTTACCAAGAAGGCGTTTTATGAAGTGATCAATGATATTGTTTCTGGCTACTATACGTCGATCGAGATCGCATTCTTTCTCTTTGTATGTGAAGTGCGAGGTCTGTCGGTCACAGAGATCTTGTATCTGACGCAAGCGATGGTCGATACGGGGAAGTCCTTGCCTCATGTGTACAAAGTTATGGCAGACAAACACTCTATAGGCGGTGTCCCTGGAAACCGCACTACACCTATAGTTGTATCTATCTTGGCATCCCTCGGAGTTCCGATGCTTTCCAACTTTACACGGGCAATCACCTCACCATCTGGTACAGCAGACACACTTGAGCCATATATCAATGTGCATATCGATATTGCTCGTATCAAGTTAGCTCTTCGGAAAAACAATGGTTGCTTTGTCTGGCTTGGTAATCAGGGATTTGCACCTGCGGATCATATCCTCATCCAAGCTGAGCGTCAGCTCGGGCTCAACTCACAAGGGATTATGCTCGCCTCGATATTTGCAAAGAAGAAAGCCGTAGGCATCACCGATCTCTTACTCGAGATACCGTATGGCCCGAGCTGCAAGGTGCTCAACAAAAGCCAGGCTGTAAACTTGCGCAACAAGGCTCAGTACATAGC
>CAYGIM010000080.1:0-4415 GCA_964349895.1 uncultured Candidatus Peribacteria bacterium
GTATGACCAGATTATATATCTTGTCCTGATCAATGATCTTTCCTATGATTTCTCCGGCGAAGAGAGTGGAGATGGTTTCTGTCAGAGAATCAAATACAAATCCGTATTGGGCTGAACGCTCGCGATTTGGGATTATGGATATCTGCGAAGTAAGAACCTCTTGTTCAACATTTGGATTGAGCGTACCGGGTATATCCGCCATCATCGCTTTAATTTCTTCCGCGTATCGTTTTAGCTCACCAAGGTCTGGACCAAAAACCTTTACTACAAGAGGCGCTCTAACACCGGATAGAATATGTTCGATGCGATGAGATATGGGCTGCCCGATGCTCACTGATGCATTGTTTAAATCTTTTTGAGCGAGTGCTTTCTGTATCTCTTCTATGATACGATCTTTTTCTCGTTCTTCGATATCTACTTCCAGCTCTGATACATTCACGCTATTGGCATGTTCATCTTCTTCTGCCCGCCCTGTTCTACGTGCGACGCTTTTTACGCCCGGTATGGTGAGGAGTGTTTCTTCTATCTTTCTTCCTACATCGTTGGAAAGCTCAAGCGACGCACCTGGGGCAAGTGTCGCTCCGATGGTCAGTGTTCCCTCATTGAATGGCGGTAAAAACTCTTTTCCCGCAGACATGAACATGCTTCCAGAGATGACTAATGATACAACACATATCAAGGCACTTACATACGGAAACCTTATACTGAGCCTGAGAACCGGACGAACCATGTCCTTTACTTTTCTTACCAGCCACGTTTCATGGTCTTTCTGTATGAGCTTTGACTTTGGAAGAAAATAGTAGGAAAGCACGACTGTTATCGTCATTGCCACAATAGTCGATGCTATGAGGGATGTAATATACGCAAGGGCGAGAGGTGCAAGCAGCTTACCTTCTATGTTGCCGAGAGCGAGCATGGGCAGAAAGACAAGTACGACGATGATCGTCGAAAAGATGATTGATCCTCGTACTTCTGAGCTACCATGCAACACGCATTCGAGTGTACTAAGCTTGCTTCCGTTTTTTTTGTTCTCTTTCATCCATCGTATGATATTTTCCACATCTACGATAGCGTCATCGGTCAGTTCTCCTACAGCAACAGCCAGTCCTCCGAGGGTCATGACATTGATGTCGACGTTAAACATACGAAGAATGAGAATCGATATAGCGAAGGAAAATGGCAGTGCTGTAAGAGTAATACCCAATGCTCGTATGTTGCCGAGAAAGAGTATGAGGATAATGATTACGAGAATTGATGCGTCCCGGGTTGCATCGATGACATTTCTGATTCCATTCTTTATGAACTTCTCCTGTTTAAATAAGTCGGGATGTATCTCAATATCCTCACCGAGACTTGCTTGAAGTTCTTGAAGAGTCGTATGTACTGATTCTGTAAGCTCAAGAGTATTTGCTCCGGGCTGTTTGGTAATACTCATGATGACTCCACGCTTTGCATTGATGCTGGCATCACCTCGGGGAGATTGTGGCTTTCCAAGCACGATGGTGGCGATGTCTTTCAGGTATATCAATGTGTTCTCATGGCGTCCGATTACGGTGTCTTCTAGTACTTCGATATCGGTGGTATTGCCGATTATGCGCACGGGATATTCTTTGTCATCTGTTGATAAGAATCCACCACTTTTATTGGTCGTAGTACCTTGTATTTTTTCGGTAACTTCTTTGATTGATAGCTGATAGTTTGATAGCCTCACTGGATCTATGCGTATTTGGTATTCTTTGAGATCTCCGCCAATGTTGGTTACTTGTGATATGCCGTTTATCGTAAGAAGTCGAGGGCGTACG
The DNA here is from genome assembly GCA_964349895.1 of uncultured Candidatus Peribacteria bacterium. Classification (GTDB taxonomy): domain Bacteria; phylum Patescibacteriota; class Gracilibacteria; order CAYGIM01; family CAYGIM01; genus CAYGIM01. The sequence continues at coordinate 1,803 of CAYGIM010000080.1, forward strand.
GTCCAGTCGGCTATCTGTCTGAGCTCTGCCGGTGTGGTCGTACCTTTCTTACTTGATATGCCGATGAGTTGTATCTCTCCCATAATCGACGATACGGGACCGAGTCTTGTATCGACACCTTCTGGTAGACTTACGGAGGAGAGTTTCTCGGTAACAATTTGTCGAGATTGGTATATATCTTGATTCCAATCAAACTCTACAAATATCAGAGCCAAACCAAGCGCGGACACAGAACGAACCCTCTCTACCTTGGCTGCACCATTCATAGCTGATTCTATAGGCATGGACACCAAAGACTCTACCTCTTCAGTTGCCATGCCGGGTGCTTCAGCAAAGATAGTCACGGTTGGGCGATTCAGATCTGGAAGTATATCAAGTGGCGTCGTAAGAGCGACATACACTCCTACGAAAAATATGCCAGCTGCAAGCAGCAGTACGAGAATTCTATGTTTGAGTACCCATTGTACAAAGAGGGTAAAGATAGTATTCATAATACATTATTGAGGAAGCTTCGTATCTATCTCTAAGCCTTCAGTCAGCTCCATTGGTGACTTGATGATTATCCATGTCTTTGCTGGTAATGGTTCGACGAGTATTACCAATTCTTTGTAGACAAGCTTTACCTTGATTTCTTGCTTGTGGGCTCGTAAGTCATTGCCGACTACCCATACAAATGCTTGGTCATTACTGAGTTTAAGAGCGGCTTTGGGTATGATCTGCATAGCCTCATTTCCCGCGAATGGTACTTGTACGCGAACTGTCATATGGGATAGGACGTTGACGCTATCAGAATCACGTATATCTGCTTCTACCAGTATGGTTCTGGTTTCTTCATCCACCGTAGGTGAGATACGTAAGATGGTTGCGTGATATCTTTCAAGGTCTGCATATGTCGGTGAAAACTGGATTGTCTTTTGCTTGATGATAAAAGGCAGGTCTGATTCGCTCACAAAAAAGCGTATAAACTTCTTTTTGTCGCTCACGAGAGAAAAGAGTGGTTTGTCACTGTCGACGCTTGCGCCTGGAAGAATATGTCTTTTGGTTATGATTCCGTCAAATGGCGCAATCACATCTCTTGAGTAGTAGATCTGTTTTGTTCGTGATTGCACCTCAGCTTGTTTGACTGACCTTTCTAGCTCTATCTCTTGTTTCTTTGTCTCGATTTCTTGGTTGATTGCATCAAGATCGATATCCTTTTCTTTTATCTGATTCTCTTTTTCTTGCAATGTAGTATTTCCTTGAGTGGCTGTACTTGCTTTTTCAGCATCGAGCCTTTTTGCATCACCGGATTGTTCTGAGGTGAGCGTTGATATTTCACCTTGAATTTCTTTTCTTTCCTTTTCGGCTTGAACCATTAACGATGTTGTGTCCGTATCAAGTTCTTTTGCCTCATTCTCCATCTTTACTCCTTCGTTCTTGAGCTCTATCAGATGATCGAGTGCGAGATCTAGGTTATCTTGTAGGGTATAGACATCATCTCTTGTGAGCTCAGCTTGGGGCGCCGCATTGGTCGGTTGGGTTGAGAAGTTGAGAGAAAAGACTTTGATCTCGCTGCCTAGCTCTGCGGCTTCGGTGAGCATTGAGTCTAGGCTATCGGATACCGCACTCTGTGTAGCAGAGGCACTTGTTTGTTCTAGAAAACGACTATAGAAGCTCCGTAGCTTTGTTTCTAAACGGCGGTACTCATTTCCATTATATGAGTAAAGCTCCATTCTTCGGTATTGGTCATTAGCATAACTATTGGTCAGTGCATCAACTTCGGTAAACATCAGTTTCACGCTTGCACTGATCAGATTGGAGACACCATTGATGGCCGCACTCTTGGATTGCTTTTGCAACTTCCGTATGGACTCTCTTCTGGTTTCTATACTGAGCAGATCTGATTCCTGCCTCTTCTGGATTAACTCTACGGCGTTCTGACGTACTGATACTTTGCTTTCAAGAACCTCTTTGCCAGTCTTTTGATTGGTCTCGATCTGTGAGATCTGTGATGATTGTATAGCTTCAAGTGCGGTAAGACTTTGCGTCAGAAATGATTTTGTCAGGTTTGCTTTATTTATTACGGGAATCGTACTTTTTTCAATAAGCTCTTGCTTTCCTTGCAGTGATCTAAGCTCAGCCTGTAAAACAGCCGTTTCACTATCGAGCTTTTTATCTTCTCGATCCGGATACAGTGATGCGAGCACCTGGCCTTTTTTCACGGTATCGCCTAGGTTGGCTTTTGTCACTTCTACTACTCCATCGCGGAAAGCAAATATCTCTGTTTCTTTTTCAGGAAAGACTTCTCCTGAGGCTTCTATAGTATCGGCGAATTGGCTGCCCGTACCTGTGTCTGCTTTTTGTACGGTGACCACAGGGTACTTGCTGTTCTGGGATGTGATATCATCTGCGCCACCGTGCGCATGCCCCGCATCTGCCCCAGCGTTACTCACGGTGAAAAGAAGTGCATTGCTTACTAGTGAAAGCCCTAGAACTATGATCAAGGGCGATTTCCACAATACTTGTTTTGAGTGTCTCATAAATTTACTTGTATTAAAGTGAAACTAATCCCGGTGGGGTGGGAGGTTTGAATCATCGTGAGTTGGTGTTGTTTCGTCGTGCCCATGTGTAGGT
>CAYGIM010000081.1:0-4408 GCA_964349895.1 uncultured Candidatus Peribacteria bacterium
GATTGGGCTTGAGCAATCAAGTCCGTCATCCCGGGAAACGAGTCCGGGATCCAGAAAAAAAGATATGAAGAAAACAAACAGATACGCAATTTCTGGATTCCGGATCGCACTCAAGTATTCGTTTGTCCGGAATGACGGACTATTGGTTTGAAACTTTAATTAATGAACTCCTCCCTCAAACATTTACGTGTAGCTATCGTCCAGGAACTCCTGGTCAAGTTTGGTGGGGCAGAGCGAGTGCTCGAAGCCTTGTGCGAGATTTTCCCTCAAGCCGATATCCATACGATCGCGTATGATAAGCAAAAGATGGGCAGCTTTTTTCCTGGGCATCGCATCATTACCTCCAAGTATCAGTGGATCTATGATAGAACCAAGCGACAGAAGTTCTTGTTGCCGTTTATGAGAAGTAGCATAGAGGGCTTTGACTTCTCTGAGTATGATCTCGTCATCTCGAGCTCTACTGCTGTAGCACATGCGATCATCGTTCCCTCAAACGTCCCACATATTTGCTACTGTCACAGTCCGGCGCGATATCTATGGGACTACACCCACGAGTATGGGAGAGAGATGGGTATCAAACCAAGATCACTCAAAGAGTATCTGTATCGCAGGTATATCAAAAAAGTGAGGATGTGGGATCAAGGTTCTGGCGATAGGCCAGATGTGATGATTGCCAACTCAGCAAATGTAGCGCGGAGAATCGCCAAGTACTACCGTAGAAAGTCTGGTGTCATGTACCCTCCTGTGGACACGGCGCGTTTTACTCCACGTATGCATCATGATGGGTACTTTCTGATCGTTTCGGCTCTGACACCGTATAAGAAGCTCGATATGGCTATCGAGGCATTTCGTCATATCGATCGCAAGCTGGTGATCGTAGGTACAGGGGCTCAGGAAGAGTACCTGAAGTCTATCGCACCGGACAATGTGACATTCGCAGGCTTCCAGCCTGACTCGGAGCTTCCGAGATGGTATGAGCATGCCCGCGCATTTATCTTCTCGAGTGAAGAAGACTTTGGTATCACACCTGTGGAGGCTATGGCTGCAGGCAAGCCAGTGATCGCATACCGTAAAGGCGGTGTGCTCGAGACTGTGGTCGAAGGGGTGACGGGAGAGTTCTTTGATGAGGCAACGCCCAAGTCACTTGCAGATGCGGTTACCCGCTTCATACAGCACGAGCCGCTCTACGACTACAAGGCTATCGCTGAGCATGCGTCACAGTTTTCAAAAGAAAAGTTCCAGGCTCAGTTTACAGAACTTGTAGAGGAGTGCTTCAGTTAGTATAGTGAATGTCATTGCGAGTACTCGAAGCAATCCAGAGAAGGAGGCACTAGTTTTGCAATGTTCATCATGCATTCATGATACGTGTGCAGCATCCATACCTGGATTGCCGCGTCACGAATACATTCCTCGCAATGACATAAAAGAAAAAAACCTCGCCCTTTAGGGCGAGGTTTTTTTCTTTTTCTTTACAGATTCTTCATGAACTCTTCTACTACACTTGCATCAGCTTTACACTCACCCATTGCCTGTGTAACAACCTTAGCTGTAAATGCAGTCTTGTCAGTAAGACCACGGTAGACTGACTCAGCCTCTTTCTCGTCCTTAAATCCACTTTCAGTCACAACCTTCTCCATACGATCCTTGATCTCTTGCCCCTTCTTCATTGCCTCTTCTGGGGTAACAGTTGATCCACTTCCCTTCATCGCCTCTTCCATCATCGTCTTTGTCTCTTGCATCATACATACACCCTTGGCAAGCATCTTAGCGAGCCTATCTTCTGGGGCGTTTGATAGCTGATTTGCGCTGCATCCTACCAAAAAGAAAGCAGCTAATACTCCTGAAGCTACAAGCGTTTTTTTCATAGTGAAACGGTAAAAAATATATGTTACATCCTCTAGTTTATGCGAAGTCTCATAATTGACAACAAAACTTTGCTGGAAGGGGAGATGGGCTATACTCTTTTGGTACATGTATTTGCAATGTCATTGCGAGTATTCGAAGCAATCCAGAGAAGAAGGCATGTATTTTGTTATACTGTTATTGCTTTCATAAGATCCCGGGTTCCATACCTGGATTGCCACGTCGGAGTACCTCCTCGCAATGACATAAAGAGAAAACTATGCCCGACCCCAAGCAGACACCTGCTATGAAACAGTATTATGAGATGAAGGCGCAGTACCAAGATGCCGTGCTTTTCTTTCGTATGGGGGACTTCTACGAGATGTTTGAGGATGATGCCGTCTTGGTCTCAAAAGAGTTGGGGTTGACGCTCACAACGAGAAACAAGAACTCATCCAACCCCGTCCCTCTAGCTGGTCTGCCATATCATGCTCGTGAGCGCTATATAGCTGAGCTGACGCGCAAGGGTTACAAAGTGGCTATCTGCGAGCAGACATCTGATCCCAAGCTTCCTGGGCTTGTCCAGCGTGAGGTCGTCCAGATCGTGACACCAGGAACGACCTATCAAGAAGAAGTCGTAGAAAAGAAATCAAACAACTACTTGTCGTGTATCACTGAGATGGATGGTGTATTTGCTTTGGCTTCTGTAGATGTACAGACTGGAGAGATGTGTGTGACGGAGGTTAGGTCTATGGAGGAGCTTCGATCAGAAGTCTTTCGTATGATGCCCCGAGAGTCGATCGTCTCCAAGGATCTCTTCTTTGGAACTGATATCGGTGATATCTTGCGACGTCAGTTTGGTATCCATGTGTATCAGTATGAGTCGTTTCGCGATGCTGTGACGGTGATCAAAGAGTTCTTTGCGGTAGATACACTCTATGCATTTCAGCTAGAAGGAAAGCCTGCCGCGACCAAGGCGTGTGGAACGCTGCTCCAGTATCTCAGAGATACCCAGAAGCAGTTTGTGACCAAGATCCCCCATATTACGTGGTATACCCTGACAGACTATATCGAGCTGGATGAGGCAACGATCCGAAACCTCGAGCTTTTTTATACGAGTTATGATGGGCAGAAAGAGGGGAGTCTGGCAGAGCATCTGGATGAGACGGTGACCAATGCAGGAGGACGCCTTTTGCGATCATGGCTGATGCGGCCACTGCGCAAAAAAGATCTGATCAATGCACGGCTGGATGCTGTCGCTTCATTTAATACTGCGGGCACTCATCGTGATATGTGTCGTACCTCGCTCAAGTCGCTGCCAGATATTGCTCGACTCTTGGCGCGGCTTTCTGGCCCACGTAGACAAGTTGCTGACCTTTTTGCATTGCGAGACACGATTCCTTTGGTTACGGATATTACTGAACATATCCCAGAAGCATCAAGTATGCTGCAGGCGATACGAAATGGTCTGCAAGAAGAAGGCTCAAAGCTAGCGGGGCTCAAGTCTTGGCTAGATCAAGCATTTATACCTACAGGATCTTATGAGATAGGAGCAAATCAGGGATATGTGAGTAATGGATATAGTCCTGAGATCGACTCACTACGTGAGCTCTCGCACAATGCCAAAGGTATCTTGGATCAGATGCAGCAAGATGAGATAGCTGCAAGTGGTATTGCAACACTCAGAATCAAGTTTACTGAGGCGTTTGGATACTTTATCGAGGTTTCAAAGAATCAATCTAGCCGTGTACCTGAACGCTACACGCGCAAACAGACGCTGGTAAATGCCGAGCGATATATCACGCCAGAGCTTACGGAGCTGGGTGAGAAGATCATGAACTCCGAAGGGCAGCTGATCTCTCTCGAGCAAGCCGTGTTTGAGGAGGCAGTGCAAAAGATTATGCTTCATGCGAAGCACCTTTTGACCATCTCTACCTTGCTTGCACAGCTTGACGTGATACTTGCGTTCTCATACATCAGTATGCGATACAAGTACACACGCCCAGAACTCTCTGATTCGTATGGGATCTCTATCGTCAAAGGTCGACATCCAGTGCTCGAGAAGTATGTAGACTTTATACCCAACTCTCTGTCACTTGCTCGTGAAGATCAAGAGATCATGATTCTTACGGGGCCAAACATGGCGGGTAAGAGTACCTACTTGCGCCAGAATGCGATCATAGTACTCATGGCTCACATCGGTTGTTTTGTACCTGCAGAAGGAGCAAGACTCCATATATGTGATCGTATCTTTACGCGGCTTGGTGCACACGATGCATTGATGCGGGGTGAGTCAACATTTATGGTGGAGATGAAAGAGATGGCGTATATCCTAAGGCAAGCCACTGAGCGCAGCTTTATCATCCTCGATGAAGTGGGACGAGGTACATCTACATACGATGGTATGAGCTTGGCTTGGTCGATCGTGACATATCTGCATGAAAAGATCCGCGCTGTCACACTGTTTGCTACGCACTACCACGAGTTGATCGACGATACGAAGCATTTAGAGCGTGTCGTGCACTACTCGACTGCAGTAGCTGAGAGCTCAAAGGGCTTAGTATTT
>CAYGIM010000082.1:0-4352 GCA_964349895.1 uncultured Candidatus Peribacteria bacterium
ATACTGAGAAGACCATCATCATGGCAGTATGAGGCATGTATTCTCGCCTCTGTGCCGTTTGGATCGAAAAATGAAACGACCACCTTTTTGGTAATGTGCGTTGATATCGGTGCTTGAGATTCATCCTCGCTGGCCTCTGTAGCTGTATGTTTCACTTCGTTCATGCCTATGCGTAAAAAGAGATCCTGAGCATTCTACGCATACCAATACCTTCAGCAAGGTGCGACACATATGATAAATAGCGTGTGGGTTGTTGCTTAGAGCTATGAAGAGCTGTTATACTGAAGGTGGTAACCTTTTTCTCTTTTCACGTGTCAGATCTCAATACTATTGGTGGAGGTATGGACTTTGTTCCCGATCAGGGAGCGGCGAGTGCTCCCGAGCAACAAGGCGAGCAAGTTTCGGCTGCTTCTGAGCAAGCAAAAGAGGCGTATCGTGAAGCGTCCAAGCACGCACAGGCAGAGCTCAAGAAGCTCAAGAAACAAGAGGGGAGTCAAAAGAAGAGAACATCGTCGCTGGTGGATCTTCTGATACACCTCTTAAATATGGACACCAAGGATCCTACGATTCTTTCTATTCTCAATCTGATCGTGCGTTTGTTGTCTTTCAATATATCGGTCAATATGATTATAGCGATCCTTTCACTCTACTTCAGCGAGCTAGAGCAAGCATTGGCCTATGAGGACTCGCCTAGTCCTATAACAGCAACCATGCTTACAGCCCGACTCAAAAAAGAGCTCGCTATCGAGGAGGCAAGAGAATTCCATCAAGAAGACTTACCTCTTGATCTCAAGAATAGAATCAATACCTGGGTGTCTATTCTTGTGAAGACAGTTACCAATGATTATGAGTTGTATGGCTTGGATAGAATTCCTCATACACAACATCCTGCTCTGCCTACGGTGACCCAGCTCTCAGTATTTGTTCTCGAGGCAACGCTCAAAGAGTATCACATACGTGGACAGTATGATGAGCTTAAGGATTTTGTCTCATTTATTCTCGGTGGAATCCTTAAACGATATCAACCTGCTGAGCTTGCTGAATAAGTCGAAAGTCTGCGCATTACATTGTTGCCTGCGCGATTCGCTCCTCAGTGTAGGAACTACTACACTTCCTACGCTTATCACTTGGCGCCTCGTACTGCTTGTCTTTGGACTTATTGTAAAGGCAATCTAAGCGCTTGGTCTCTTAACTATTGTATCAGCAGACAATACACTCATAGATATGTCATCTAAATGCATGTTGTGTTTATACATTTCCATGTAAAATATTATGAAAACAAAAATAACAAAACAGAAAAACAACGCAGTCGCTTAGTCCTGACTGCACTCCTCGATACACGGACAAGTTCCACTATCTAGAAGTGAACAACAATCAGGACCAGCTCTCCACCTTCGAGTCCTACACCTTTAAACAACAACATTGCTGATTAATGGGGTCTCATACAGGAAAGCGGCGATACAAAAGCACAACACAAAAAGCTTTCTGGATCCTCGACAAAATACACGAGGATGACAGAACAAATAAAAAGAAACAATCAAAAATTAAACAACATTCATCTTCTCGTGATCCTTTATTGCCATCTGGCATTACTCGACATGATTAAGATGACCATCACAAGAGCAGCTCATCCCTCAATATACGAGCTGCTTTTTTCGTGTGCGATAATTCTATTGTCCGGCTTTTAATTGACGGCGCGTGAAGCCTCTTTATAGTAGTTGGTAGTACTATATTTTTCTGGGTGCATGCGGAAGTATTTTCTCACGTTATCTTTGGGTTTGATCATGGGAGGTCTGTTCTTTTTACAGCTGCCATCAGCAAAGGCGCTCACATCTGAAGCTACTGATGCGCTCTATACACAATACCCGATCGCGACTCTCTACTATCATCCACAAGGACAGATCATCACCAAGTATGATGCTATTGCCTTTATCTTGGATTACATCGGGCAGTTCAAACAGGCAGCAGCATCCCTCAGTACCGATCAGCGGACCCAGGTATTGGCACATGCGTGTGGGCTTGCTATGGTTACATGCGAACAGCGAGGGAGCTCGCTATTGATCGACCAAGGCGCACTGGATAAGCTGTCACAGCCTATTACCAAGGTAGCGTTTTTGAAGATCTTGTATGATACACTCTATCACGATCCGACCTATCTCTCGAAAAAGTATGGTGATGCTGAAGAGTGGTTTGTTCCCTATGTACGCGAGGCGTATGGAACTGGGGTAATCCAAGATATCAATGATCTCTCTACCCTCAATAAATCTACCGTGGAGACGATATTTTATCGGCTTGCTGTCCTGGATAAGTACAAAGGCATTGTTGCCAATTATTTCGATGGTCTCGTCCTTGACGCCTCTGAGATTACACCGTATCACTATGGAGATGTAAAACGGCTTGAGAAGATCATATCTCACTACTATGAGCTGCTCGATACTGCTAAGAAGGGCGGCTTGCATGGGACGTATGATACTAAGCTGACTGATCTCGACATGAAGTCTCAGAAGTTCTATGAGACGTATCAAGAGGTTATGGCCAATCCGCTTTTTTATCAGATCGATGTCTATCCGGATGCTATTCGAGAAAAGATGCGTCTGAATGGTGTGAAAGAGATTGTTGGAGAAGGTATATACAACTTTTCTACCTCCCCAAGCTATCGGAAGTTCAATATCCGGAAAGTACTCGATAAACTTAATGGTGTCGTGCTTCAGCCCGACGAAGAGTTTAACTTTTGGCAGTATGAAGGTGACAAACAGCTTCGAGACTTTCAGAATGGTTGGATTATACAAGGAGGAGCAGAGGTATGGGCGGTAGGCGGTGGTATATGCGGAGGAGCAACTACGGTGTTTCGCGGTGCATTTATGGCGGGTCTCGAGATTACCGAGCGCAGACCTCATAGTATCTATTATCGGGGTCTCAACGGTCCTAAAGAGCTAGGATTTGATGCCACGGTAGCATACCGCAATCCCAACTTGCGCTTCAAAAACAATACGGGGGCTCCGATCATGTTTTATACGCTTTACGACGACAAGGGAACAACCGCACACTTTCAGGTTTTGGGCACCAAGCCATTTAAAAAATTGACGCTCGATGGTCCTCATTACAAAGGAAGAAGTGCTTGGATAAAACGAACAATTGAGTATGATGATGGCACGACAAAAGAAGAGCGTATTGATAGTACGTATAATCAAGTTAAGTAGTTGAGTATGGCTGATACAGACTTTATCATCCCTGATGGTGTCCTTGAGAAGTTTCCGGAGCTTACAGAGCTTATTAAGGCTACTGACTCGATGAATGTGGAGGAGAAGAACTATTGGTTTCAGCTTCTACCCATCATGACTGACGAACAGGTCAAAAATCTCTATGATATCTTGGACACAGAGAAAAAGAAGCTCCAAGAGATCGATGCGAAGTATAGCGGCGAGGCCAGCGATAAGAAGCCATTTGTACGTATGACACCACAAGAGCTGGCTCAAGCTGAGAAGGTTCACGAGGACGCGAGCTCAGAGCGTAAGAAGGAAGAGGGTGCTGCCGAGAGTCAAGAAGAGCAGGAGGAGAAGAAGATCGAGGAGTCATTTAATACGTTGTAGAGTAATATCTAAGTGTTATGCCGCAAAATAAGATACCCCATCATGTTGCTTGTATTTTGGATGGGAATAGACGATGGGCAAAGAAAGAGGGGGTTACTCTTCTGAAAGCATACAATGCAGGTGGAAAAAACGTGGAGACCATTGCCCGCCATGCGGGTGAACAAGGAGTCAAATACCTGAGTGTCTTTGCGCTTTCTACAGAAAATCTGGGGCGTGTAGAGAACGATCTCAATAGCGTCTATAGTGTTTTTCGTCATTTCCTCAAAGAGTATATACAGAGTCTCGGCAAAGAAGACGTGCAGATAAGATTTTTGGGTAGACTCCATCTCTTGCCAGAAGATATCCAGACATCGTGTCGTGAGCTCATGGAGAGCACAAAGATGCATCAGGGACTGATACTTACGATATGCGTAGCTTACGGTGGTAGAGAGGAGATTATGGATGCCTGCAAGGGACTTCTTGGGTGTGATCCCGAAGGTAAGAATATGGATACAGAGTTCGCCAAGCATCTGATGAGTCAAGATCTGCCTGATATTGATCTTATGATACGTACTGGAGGAGACCAGAGGGTATCCAACTTCATGTTGTGGAAGCTTGCATATGCGGAGCTGTATTTTGCAGATGTGCTTTGGCCAGATTTTAACCCAGCTGAGTTTGATAAGGCGCTTGAGTACTTTGCCTCCTGCCGTCGGAACTTCGGGGCATAGAAGTTAGAGGGCAATCCTCAATGATATTGCCTTATGTTCGTAGAACCTTTAATAT
>CAYGIM010000083.1:0-4321 GCA_964349895.1 uncultured Candidatus Peribacteria bacterium
ATGTATGTTTGGTGCGATGCGCTTACTAACTACCTTTCTGGCGCTGACTATACCGGAAATGAGGAAATATTTGCGGAAATGTGGCCTTGCGACTTACAGGTTTTAGGGAAAGATGTTATCCGATTTCACGCGGCTATCTGGCCAGGAATGCTTTTATCCATGGGCCTTCCCCTACCAAAAAAGCTATATGTCCATGGCTTCGTCACGAGCAACGGTGAAAAGATGAGTAAGTCTCTTGGCAATGTAGTGGCCCCAGAAGAGATACTAGCGAAGTATGGTCAGGACGCTATACGCTGGTATTTGCTGAGAGAAACAGGTTACGGGCAAGACGTTGACTTCAACTGGGATCGTATACATGAGGTCTATCATGCTGATCTTGTAAACAACATAGGGAACCTCGTAAATAGGTCATTGGTTATGCTCGAGAAGTACCATGAATCCAAGCTGCACACTCAAAAACAAGCTTCTCCTATCATAGACAGTGCCATAAAAGACACGTGGAAGAAGATAGATGTGAGCATAGAGGAAGCCGATACGAGAAAAGCTATTGAAGCTGTCGTAAGTCTCTGCGACATCGTCAACAAATACATCAACGATACTAAACCATGGGCCCTCTCTAAGTCTGGAAGTATAGCGGAACTCGATATCATACTTGGGGACTTAAGCACGTTTCTCATAGACCTAGCTTTGATCATAGAGCCATTTATTCCGAAAGCTTCTCAAAAAGTACAAGATATGTTACATGTTGATTTTAAGTCAATAAACGACATATCGGAATACCGGAAGTCGTTCCCCTATTCCGATAAGATAACACCTGGAATACTATTCGATAAGATAGAGAAATAGAGGTAATCTATAGAGGAAATTATAAGCATGAACACATATAGTGATCGAGATGGATTAACATAAAGAATGTAGAATCTTATCTGTCATTGCGAGTACTCGAAGCAATCCAGAAAGAGATTTTTCCCCTTATTTTATACTAGCAATTGAGGATACAAGTCACGCCAATTAGGATTGAACGATTCAATCAAGGCGAGCTTTGCTGCCCTACTACCCCCTTTCAAGATCTTCTCTCTTCCGATTGCTCCTTCAATGCTGCTCGTCTTCTCATAGTAGACAAGATTATGAATCTTATACTTTTGGGTAAATCCTTCAACTAATCCATTCTTATGCTCATAAACTCTACGAATCAAATCTCTCGTAACTCCTACGTACAGGGTCCCGTTTTTACAGTTCGCCATAATGTATACAAAGTATTCCATACATACAGTAATATTTTCTGGATTGCTTCGAGTACTCGCAATGACATAGCTATAATACACCCAAAAACAAAGTAAGGTCGGCGGCATTAGCAGGGGACCTTACTTTGTTCAAATCGCTATAAATCGTATCGTATAATCATATACGATGCCATACTTACTTGGATTTCTTACCTGCACTAAGCTTCTTTTGTGCCGGCTGATTGCTCGTTGCGAGCTCTTCCGCTTTAGCAAGCGACTCTTTCTCGGGTTTCTTATTGAATATCCTCGACCAAAATCCGCGGTTCTCATAGTAGTCCAAGATAGCATTCTTTTCTTCAACCGTTGCCTTGAGATCTGTCATCGCGATCTCTACGTTTTTGAGCCTCACACTGTAGTCTTGCTCCTTCTGTCCCAAGATTGCTGAAAGTTTTTCTACTTCCCCAATAAGATTCTTATTTTGATCCTTGAGATACTCTATCAACTCTCTCTCTGGATTTCCCTCTATCTTGCCGTCGGCATCTGTTTTCTCAAACATACCATCGCGGGCTACTGCAAAGTCTTTTACATCGTCCTGATTGAGAAGCCACTTCTTATTTCCCTTTTCGCTCTTGGTACAAATAGCAAAAAGCTTGTGGTCTTTGATGAAGTTTCGTACCTGTTTTTCAGTTACGTTGAGGATCTTTGCCGCATCACTTACGGGTAGGTTATACACTTTCATACTAAATATAGAGAGAGAAGAAATACAGAAACTAATTGCATCATAGATTGTAGTACTCATATCGTCAATAAGAGGTAATACCGAAACACCTTGTAGGGAAGAAAATATAATGTACCATGATGTATTGGCGCATACATATACTATGATTTACACGTATCACTATATCGGAAATCACCGCGATGGAGAGGTTCGCTCCGGGTATATTCGCGGTGAATCAAAAAAGGTTATCGCGCTGCAGCTAGAGCAGATCGGGATCACGGTTGTGACATTGACCCGTGTGGAAAAAGCAGATAACGCAAGTGTGCTCCAAACCAAAGAGGCCCATTTCACATTTGAGGCAGTAGGGGAACAAGGTGAAAAGATTCAGGGAAATATACAGGCGACAAGCGTAGACACTGCAAAAGCATTTCTTACCAAAGAGTATGGTTTTTCTCGTATCACACTTATCCCATCAGAAGCACCAAAGGACACGGTCAGTAACAACCAAACAGACAAACAGACTTCACCAGCCCCAAACATACCGCAAGCCACACTGGTTGTTCCAGAGAAAACAGTAGCGGTAATACAAACCAAGAGCGGGAAAGATGAGACGGAGCAACTCCACGAAGTCTATAAAAAGACATCCGATGATCTGCTGCACGCCATAAGTGACTTTTGGGCACATGTGCTTAGCAGAAAACCTCGACATATATTACGAGAGAAGATTGATCGAGTACGCGAACTCAAGGCAGAGAAAGCGAGCCAGAAAAGTAGTCTTCTTGGGGAGGCGTCATCTGATTCTTTTCACGCAACATTTCGGAATATAGCTACCGAGATACGGCTGTTTCTTCTTTTTCTGATCTTCCCGTTGTCACTCATGCTTACCCTAAGTCACCTCATCATCAAAAAAGACCTGGGGTATTTTCACGAAGCATCATCAAGTATCGTATCTAATAGGGGATTACCCATCGCTCTCTTTATCTTGACCGCATTGTACATGATAGCCGCACTGTATGAGAGCATGGAGAGCTATGACTGGATCAAAAAAACCATGATTGGATGCATCATTGCAATTACACTCTTGGTTTGCATCTTTGTCATATGAGAACCTTGCTCGATATGTGCGGGGGACGTACAATGATCGGCGTATACCCACAACCAAACATCAGTATCTCAGGAACGGCTGCGAGATTGTATAGTTCGAGGAGTCAAGGAATGAGCGAAGGAGACGTATGTAACCAATACGTTGAGGAGCGAATGACGACGACAACAAAGAAATATGCATCTCCCAGGTGTTCCTCATAAAAAAGCACTAGTAACTATGCCAGCTAAAGTCAAAGACAACTATACCTCCGAGGCCATACAAGTCCTCGAGGGTCTTGAGCCAGTGCGAAAAAGACCTGGAATGTATATCGGCTCGACCGATAACCGCGGACTTCACCACCTGATCTGGGAGGTAGTAGATAATGCTATCGACGAAGCGATGGCCGGCTACTGTGATCACATACAGATTGCCTTGCACAATGATGGTAGTGTATCTGTGTTTGATAACGGCCGTGGTATCCCGGTAGATATCCACAAACACACTGGGCGTCCTGCTATCGAGACTGTACTGACGACACTGCACGCCGGAGGTAAGTTTGGCGGCGATGGCTACAAGGTGTCATCTGGACTTCACGGCGTAGGTGTCTCTGTCGTAAATGCTCTTTCCGCATACTTGAAAGCAGAGGTGTACAAAGATGGGAAAGTACACATGCAAGAGTATCGTCGTGGTGCTGTCGTGGCAGATCTCAAGGTCACAGGCAAAACCGACAAGCGGGGAACGCGCATCCAGTTTATCCCCGACGAGACTATATTTTCCACAACAGAATTTGAGTGGAAGACGGTCCTCGGACGTCTTCGTAAGCAAGCATATCTTACCAAAGGCATCTCGATCGATTGTGTCGATGAACGCGACAATGCAAATATACGTATGCGATTTTACTTTGAGGGTGGTATCAAATCGTATGTACGTCATCTCGATATGAGCAAAGAGGTTCTCACCGATACGTTCTACACCTCACGTGACAAGGACGGTATGCTGGTAGAAGTATCACTCGAGTACACGGTAGACTTTGTGGAAAATGTGCACTCGTTTGCCAACAACGTCACAACGATTGATGGAGGAACACACCTCACAGGATTTCGTAGTGCGCTTACTCGATCTATCAATGCATATGCTCGCGACAAGGGTCTCTTGAAAGAAAAAGAGGCAAACCTCACAGCAGAGGATGTACGAGAAGGACTGACTGCTGTCGTCTCGGTCAAGCTTCCTGAGGCGCAGTTTGAGGGTCAGACAAAAAACAAGCTGGGAAATGCCGAAGCAAAGGCAAATGTAGAG
>CAYGIM010000084.1:0-1287 GCA_964349895.1 uncultured Candidatus Peribacteria bacterium
GGCAAAGAGCGACCTTCTGGAAGTCCCCTTGATAAGGGGGATATAGGGGGTTTATTGCTGTGTCATCCCTGAGTTAATTTAAAAAATAATGGATGGATCCCCGACTCGTCGAGTACAACTCTCGAGGATGACAGAGCCTTACTTCTCTTCATTAAATAGCTTTTGTTGCGTGCGGGTCTTTTTGCCACCAGGATTGGGCAAGAGGTTCTTCTTCTTGAGCTCATAGCGATGGATAAAGTCCTTGAAGTCTTGTGCCGTAGAGAACTGCAAGAATACCGATGCAAAACGGATGTGAGCCACCTCGTCATGCTTACTAAGCAACGTCAATACATCTTCCCCCACTTTCTGGCTCGTAACCTCCCCACCATCATCTCCCCACTCTTTCTCGAGCTCCTTGAGATACTCTGCTATCTGGTCACGAAACAAGGGGCGCTTGGCCACAGAAAGAGCAAGACTATCGAGCAGCTTATCTCGAGAGTAAGGCTCGCGACTACCGTCACGTTTCACGACTAAAAACGTACTCCCCTCTCTTCGCTCAAAGGTAGTAAATCGATAGGTACAGCTCAGGCACTCGCGACGCCTTCGGATAGCACTGCTGTCGTCGGTGACCCGTGAGTCCAAGACCTTGGTCTCCTCATTTCCGCATTTTGGGCAAACCATAACATGTTCGATTACTCACATTTAAGTACTGAGTAATTGGTAGTTAACATGCAGGTCGCCAATGTCCTCAGCCGTTCTATTCCTCTTTAAGCGTAATGCATGCGCCCAAAGACTGCAACTTTTCGTGAAAACGCTCGTATCCACGTCGGATATAATCAATGTTATACACGATCGTGGTTCCCTTGGCGATCAACCCGGCCAAGACCATAGCTGCACCAGCTCGCAGATCCCAGCTCGAGACGCTACTTCCATACAGCTTGCTCGGGCCCACAAAGAGAGCCTCATGCTTGTTGAGATACTCCACATGCGCCCCCATCGTCTCGAGCTCGATCAGATAATTGAGGCGGTTTTCAAACATCGTCTCAAAAACCTTGGAGATTCCGTGAGCCTGCGTAAAGAGCACCGCAAACGGAGCCTGTAGATCAGTAGGAAACTCTGGGAACGCTCCCGTACGAAGCTTTTTGGTGGCTAGTAACTTTTCATGAGGAAAGGTCTCGATACTGTTCTCGTGAACAGCAAACTTGGCACCCATCATCTCGAGCAAACACAGAACGACATCCAAGTCTCCAGGATTCATGTCGTTGACTTGGATATGGCTATTTGTGAGAATACCCGCGATGACAAAGG
>CAYGIM010000084.1:1297-4318 GCA_964349895.1 uncultured Candidatus Peribacteria bacterium
GTGGATGTCTTCAAGCTCCGGCCTGAAGACAAAGGTCCCCGCTTCGATATAGTCAGGGACGATTCTGTACTCACCACCGGATAACTTCTCTACTCCATCTATGATAAGATGATCCGTCCCGATGCCTTCGATATGAGCTCCTAGAGTTACGAGAAAGTTGCAGAGATCTACTACGTGCGGTTCGCGTGCAGCCAGACGGATATGAGTCGTGCCATGCGCCAAGACACTCGCGATGATGACATTCTCCGTACCTGTCACACTGATCTCTGGCATGATGATCCGTGCACCAACGAGCTCTGACGCGATCAAACTGATCTCACCATTGGTACTTACATCTACGGCCCCCAGGCGAGAAAAGCCATAGATATGCGTATCTACAGGACGCTTCCCGATCACACATCCACCTGGATATGGCACCTCGACACGACCAAAGCGCGCCAAAAGAGCTCCTAGGAGGAGAACACCAGCACGGATCTTTTTTGCCTTGGGGTGCGTGACTTGCCAGCTCGTAATTCCCTTTGCACAAAGCTCAAGTCTCCCTTCATTTCTCTTTACAGATACCCCAAGACTCGCCACAATGTCCAAGATCGAAGTGATATCATCAATGTCCGGAACATTGGTGAGAACTACCGTCTCATCGGTAAGAAGGCTCGCACAGATGATAGGCAATACAGCATTCTTTGATCCACTTACTTGCACGGCCCCTGACAATGCGGGGGTCTCCGATACGACGAAAACTGCCATTTGAGACACATAAAAAGTACCGATGCATGATACAGTCCACATAGAGAATCGTCCACCAAATCGCTTGTTCATCCGCAAGATTGTTCCTGTTATCAGTCTCACGTTTATCTGTGTTCCTCTCATCATCTCGCCATTCTTCCCCCTCACGGCCTTGATGTTTTATCTCATCTATGTCTCACTCTGGTTGATCCGCTCGTGCTACTACTCGATCTATCTCTGCTACTCGTTTTATATCGTGCGTAAGATGCAGCGCGTCGACTGGCACAAAGCGCTCTCGCATCCAGATCTCAAAGGAGTCCCCTCGCGCCTCAAGAAAGATCTCAAAGAGCCCTGGATCAATCCAAAAGAAGTTCACCATATAGTGGTCATCGCCAACTCAAAAGAGCCATATGCAATCATCGAAGACACGCTACGAAGCATCGAGCGCACGACATATGCAAAAGACAAGGTGCATATCGTCATGGCATTTGAGGATCGTTTCCGCAGCGTATGTAAGACAAATGAAGCGCTGATCAAAGAACACTTCTCGTCGATCTTTCCTCATATGCATTTTTTTTACCATCCCGACAAGGTAGCCGGAGAGGTCCGAGGAAAAGGTCCGAATATCAGCTATGCGATGGAAGAGTACGTCCGCTCTCAACATCTGATACGCCATGATAGCGACAAGTATGTTGTCACCTCACTTGATGCAGATAACAAACTGCCAGCCTACTACTTTGACTGTCTCTCGCTCACATATGCTTTTCAGCCCTATGCTACACAGAAAAGCTACCAGCCACTGCCATTCTTTTTCAACAACATATGGGATGTACCGTTTACCAATCGGCTCATGTCTATGACACACACGATATGTCAGATGACCGACTCGGTAAGACCCGGAAGAGTACGGAACTTCTCAGCACACTCACAGCCACTCACCGCACTGATCCATACCAAGTTTTGGGCGCGCGACACGATCGTAGAAGATGGTCACCAGTACTGGAGAACCTACTTTTACTACCAAGGGAATTATGATGTGATATCACTCTTGATCCCCATCTACCAAGACGCAGTAGAAGGCAATGGTATCAAAGCAACCCTGCAAGCACAGTACAAG
The DNA here is from genome assembly GCA_964349895.1 of uncultured Candidatus Peribacteria bacterium. Lineage (GTDB taxonomy): Bacteria > Patescibacteriota > Gracilibacteria > CAYGIM01 > CAYGIM01 > CAYGIM01. The sequence continues at coordinate 3,138 of CAYGIM010000084.1, forward strand.
CAACTCAGACGCTGGGCATGGGGTGCAACGGATGTTGAGTTTGTCTGGCATCACATGATCAAGCAGTGGCGCCATCTGCCGAAGTTTCATACGATCTGCCTCTTCACTGAGCTAGTATGGAGCCACATCGTGTGGGCAACAGCAGCTATCGTCATGTTTCAGGTGAGCTTTGTACCATTTCTTGCTACCCTCATAGATACCCGCCCGATAGGTTTTCACTTCCACGTCATGGTGGGACAGTTTTTTATCTACTCGATCCTGATCATCTTTCTCTCCCTCTCCTGGTCATGGGCAGCGCTCCCACCACCGCCCAACAAGTGGCCATTTGTACGCAAGCTCGGGCTGATGCTCGAGTGGATCCTCTACCCGATCGTCAGTATTATCTTTGGCTCGCTCCCCGCACTCGAGTCACAGTTCCGCATGCTTCGCGGCGAAGAAATGGGATTTGATATCACAGAAAAGAAACGCTGATCCTTATGTCATTGCAGACTATGTCTGTCATTCCCGAGTATCCATCGGGAATCCAGTTCCATCTATGTTTTCTTAAGGTCTCTTTTTTGTTTTTCTTTCTGGATCCCGGATCGCATTCGAATACTCATTTGTCCGGGATGACGAGACTTGCATGTTGATTGCATCAGGAAACTTTACATAACCAGCGTACCTTATAGTATAGATACGCATCATCCATTATGCTCGGATGGCGAAACCGGTATACGCGCGGGACTTAAAATCCCGTGGTCGAAAGACCGTGAGGGTTCGAGTCCCTCTCCGAGCACCATGAACCACTCACCCAGTAGGGTTCGGGTACATGGCACGCCAAAAGAATCCATAACATGATCGTACTTTATGCAAGCACGTGGTTCATGCTGTGTACCTGAGCTGTATCCAGTGAATGGTTCATAGCTTCGACTATCGTTCGAGTTCACGGCACGCCATGTAAGTGTAAACTTGATTGTTTGCGTTATAAGGCTTTTTATGGCACAAATAACAAAAATAGGTTAAGGTTAAGGCAAAGAATAAGACTTAAGGGGCTAAAGCCATGTTTATAGACGAAGCAATTATTACGGTACGGGCAGGCAATGGAGGCGACGGCTGCATGAGTTTTCGCCGTGAAAAGTATGTCCCAAAAGGCGGCCCAGACGGCGGAGATGGCGGCAGTGGCGGCAATATCATCTTTATTG
>CAYGIM010000085.1:0-4309 GCA_964349895.1 uncultured Candidatus Peribacteria bacterium
GTGGTGTTTATCACCGCGTTTCTGGGAAACCAGAATAGAGGCGGGAGTTTTCTTTATCTAGGCCAAATTTGAACATACATCTCTCTCATACTCAATAATCTTCTGTATCTTATCGATCTAGCATTACGTTTATTGCCAATCGAATGACTTACAATACTGGCTACATAATCTGCTAACTGCAATAAGTTATTTGCGTTAGAACGTTGCATCTTTATTTTCTTTATGCGCTTTGAAGTTCCATTCATATGACTCTTCAAATACTTCGCCAATTGAGACTTAAAATCCGAACTACCACTTTCGTCTATAATCACTGTAGCACCATCCAGTTTCTCTTTGGCATTTTCAAAGACTAAACGACAGGCATACTTATAAAATGATTCTTTGTTCTTCAATCCTTCTCCCCACAGCTTACTTTTGTTGAGAACAATGGCGTAATAAAAGAAGCTCTGCTCTGCAACAAGATTTATGAATTGTTCTCTCACCCTATCGGAATTGTTTTTGTAATGAAATTCGCTCTTTCTGCTCCATCCTAAACGATCTCTGAATGCTCCAATCTTTTGATCACAGACAAGTGCATCATCAGCACTTTCAAAGATAACCATAGAAACGACAAATAGTTGACTAGAACCCTCTTTCAATTTTAAGCCTGAATCACCAGATTCATCAATAAACACAAACATAGTGCATAACAAGAAAATAACTATAGAAATGTTATTCTCAAATATATGCTTAGCAAAATTTATCTTATGTGCTCGTCATCCTACTTCTTATCCAACATCTCGACGGCTTCGGTGACACCGGTGTAGATACCAGCGACCTCCTTATCAAGTCGATAACGGTGAATGTAGGGCATAACACGCTTGTTAAACGACGTCATATAGACCTTGATACCTCGTGTATGTGCAGTACGGATGAGATCTTCCAAAGACTCGAGTCCAGAAAGATCAATCATGTGCACTTCTCGAAAGCGCAAGATCAAATGCTTGGTGTCCTCATGTATCTGAAAGAAAGTGAGGAGCGAATCGCCAAATCCCATCGAGAGGTTGCCCTCGAGATTCACCAGCTGGATATCGTGACGTTTTTTCAAAACACCACGCACATACTCACTGACATAGATCGTCTCAGGCGTAATATCCTCTGCATAGATCGTAGAAAGTTTGCGAAATACGAGAAGAGCCGCAAGAAAGAGTCCGACTCCTACGGCGATAGTCAGATCCCAAAACACGGTAAGAAAGAATGTACCATACAAGACAACCAGATCAGTCCTAGGTGCAAGTGAGGTAAGTTTTTTAATAGCGTGATACTCACTGATCTTCCAAGCGGTGATGAAAAGCACAGCGGCCAAGACGGTAAGTGGAATCTTGCTACCAAGTGGTGCGATCACAAGCAAGAACAGGAGAACAAAAAGCGCATGGATGACTGAGGAGATCCTGGTCTTGGCACCATTTTTGATATTGGTACCTGTACGAGCGATCACGGCCGTGGCAGGGATACCACTAAAAAATGGGGTGAAAAGATTGGCGATACCTTGAGCAACAAGCTCTTGATTTGGACGATGTCGTGTACGTGTCATCTTATCTGCAACCACCGCACAGAGAAGTGATTCTATCGAGATAAGAAAGGCGATCTTAAAGGCAGGAACTACGAGACGAAGCAAATCACCAGAGACATGCGGTATCGTGATCGGCGGAAATCCCAGAGCGATCTGACCAAACGCCGTCTCGATCGTAGCAACACCATGGAAGTATGGAAACAAGATAGCAATGACGGTACACACGATCACCGCAGCAAGAGATGGGGGCACCTTGGAAAACCCACGCAAGTATGGGAGACCGAGCAATATTACCAAAGCTACCAGTCCGATGATCAGCGTAGGCGGATCGATCGTGTGAAGGTGTTTCAGTGTCTCGAGCACCTTGAGGTGAAACCGCTCTTCGGCGACGATACCATGCAGACCGAGAAATGAGTTGAGCTGTCCGCAAAACAGCACAACTGCAATACCAGCTGTAAAGCCGTAAGTAACTGCTGCCGGTACGTACTTGATCATAGAACCAAACCCCACAATACCCAAAAAGATGAGCATCAGACCTGCGATGAGGCCAATGATCGGTAGGTTGTCTATACCATAGAGTGTAATGATCGGAGCAAGTATCGGCACCATGGCAGCCGCAGGTCCTGAGACAGAAAACCGAGAACCAGAAAAAAACGCGGCGACCAAGCCCGCAACAGCAGCAGTATAAAGCCCCCATACAGGCGGTACGCCGGTGGCAATAGCCAGAGCGAGTGATAGTGGGATCGCTACGATACCAGTGACAAGACCTGCGAGAAGATCGTCTTTAAATGTATCTAGGGAGTAATGTCGAAGATCAAACCAAATCTTTGAGGCCAAATGCCGAGGTAGCATATTGTTACAAAATTATAGAGATGTAAAAGCCGCCTCTTCGTCTCTGCTTCGACGAGCACACAGTTGTGTCTCATAAAACCAGAAACCAAGAGCACTAATTACTCTATTAACCAAGCCCTTATTTGGCAAGAGTTATCTCTGCGAAATGCACACACCACAGACTCAACTCATCTTCTCCGGATAATTGAAACGATGCTGTAGTTATCCATGGGTGTATGTCGAAACCCGGTTTCGACATTTGGATTCAAACAACGCTGCCTTTCCCACGCTAAAGACCGCTCAATAAGCCCAATAGACAAAACTTAGTTTTGACTATTGGCATAATCAAAAAGCAATATGCATAATGCGCCTTACTAAGCGGCCATATCAAGGCTAAGCCTTGATTATGAAAGTCTTACACAACAGTATGATGACTTTATCAAGTTTTTTGATTGACAGTTGAAAGACTTTTTGGCAATATGCGCCCGCTTCGGGTGCTATCAAAACAGCATATATGCGGATGTCAAATAAGATATCTCGCAATGTGTGGTGCTCTGATAGCATAAGATCATTAAAATACAGTAGAAAGAATTTTGGGAGGAATGACCCTTATGTTGAATTTGAAAAAGGCTGCTATGACCTTTATCGTAGCGACTTCTGTTTTTACCTCAATCCCTGCATTCGCAGCCGGCGTCATCGAGCAAGTTGAAGACGCAATGGGACGCCTGTCTCAATGCGATCGCCAGCTCGCTGTCGCCCTCATGGACGCCGATCTCTTGAAAGGCAAGAGCGAAATCAAGCTCTTCCTCCAGGATATCGCCACCTCATCCGAGGTCAGCACGGTCGCCAAGAAGCTCGAACAGCGCCATAACGGTGCGGAGCGGGAATTCCTGGTTTTCTTGAAAGATGAAGGTTTCTTCATCGGCCGGGACAACCGCAAAGACCTCCTCTCCTTGGCCATGGCGTATGTCCGGAGGTTCGCTCCCTGTGGTGTTATCACCCAGGTCCAGCCAACATCCATTCCTTCGCCGGCGCCTACTCAAGACCCGGGCAACAACAGTGTGGTGCCCCCCGTGGACCACAATCCACGCGCCCAGGCCCACCTGACTCCTGCCGCTTTCGTGATCACGATGGGTGGCAATGCCAATGCCTATCCACAGGCTGGCATCCCTCTGGATGTTCCCAGCAACATGTTCACTGGCGGATTCGGCTCACTCGGAATGCAGGGCTGGCTGGATGGAGCCATCTCTATCCTGCTCAGCGGCAACCTGAATGTTTCCCGCCCGGCTGAAACTGCCTTTGGTGCCGATGTAGCCGCATACATCTTGCTGTTCAGAAATGACAGCAACGAGCTCTTGCTCGGTGGCATTGCAGAAACCCGTTACATGGGGGCGTATTCAAGCGACAAGGTCAACCTGGACGCCGTGCAAACGGTTGCCGGGGGTGGAGCAATCCGCTACACGCATGCTGTCAGGCCTGACCTCAAAGTCGGTCTGGAACCCAGTATCCTGTTTTACAACGGGGCTGCACGCGTCGCAGGAAACCTCTTCGTCCGCTGGGATATGCCCGTCCTTTTCAAAAACATGGAAGTGTTCCTCGGTTACAAACACACCATGGGTCTCACTTCCGGCGTTGCTACCAACCAGGAACTCGAAGGCGGGATGAAGATGTACTTCTAAATCCCCGGGGTCCGTCGGCAAATATCGATATCAAAAATAAATACGAAAGGAAATGCCGCACATAGAGAAATCTATCGTGCGGCTATTTACGTGTCTTTTTTTTATCCCTCCCCCACATCTCTATCTGTCATCCTCGACTAGTTCATTATTTCCAAAAGAAAGTTGATCGGGGATCCATCTTGGTACGATCTCTGGATTGCTTCCGCCTTCGTTAGAAACTTCGGACGGACACAGTCGGGTACTCGCA
>CAYGIM010000086.1:0-4242 GCA_964349895.1 uncultured Candidatus Peribacteria bacterium
GATTCACTTACGAAATGAGTTTCCTGACGAGGAGTTTCGATCGTATGTAGACTATGGACCTTTTATGGAGCGAGCGTATGCAGAGAAGGCGGGGATAGGTTTCGTAGGTAAGAATGGAAATATTATTTCTAAAGAATACGGCTCGTGGATCTTGCTGTCCGAGATCATCACGACTCTCGAGCTCGAACCAGATCAACCTCTTAAGGAGGTGGCGCAGTCAAAGGCCCTTCGAAGCTTCGATGGACTCAGCTCTCAGGACGGAGCACATAGCTCCGGGTGTGGCTCCTGCACCAAGTGCATCGATGCTTGTCCTACGGGAGCGATCATCGATCCATACACTGTCGACGCTCGTAAGTGCATCGCATACCTGACGATCGAGCAAAAGGGCGAGATCCCTGCGAATCTAGGAGTGCAGATGGGGAATCGTTTTTTTGGCTGTGATATATGCCAGGATGTATGTCCATGGAATATGATTCGTTCACACGAAACCGACGTTCCAGAGTTTAAAGAAGCCAGTTCGACAGGCTCACGACAGGGTGTAGGCGAGTGGGTGGATCTCGAGAAGGTCGAATCCATGCGCGAAGAAGAGTTTGCTGACTTTGCCAAAGACACTCCGCTCAAGCGCCCAAAGCTCTGTGGCAATCAGAGAAACGCCAGAGTTGTCATACAGAACACGCTGGATCAAGGTTAGAGCTTGATGAATCTAACGCAACATATCAGATCTCATACACATCAACATTGTCTGTATCGATATCTGACGCAAGCAGCTCGAGATATGTATGAAGTAGTTTCCTAAAATCGGAATTCTGTATGGATACGTTTTTGCCTACGGTATCGTTTTTACTTCGATACATAAGAAAGAAAGCATCATTGCTTTCTACATCAACTAAAAAGATGATTCTTCGTGCACCTTGAATCGTCGTTGCATATATCTTTATAAGACGAGATCCCCTTGGGAGATCTTTCCCTTTTATCAGCGTAAAGATACCGCCTTGAAATGATTTCAGAATTGTGTCTAGATCTCGGCTTGGGATAATACCCTTTTTGAATTCTCTTTTCTTGATCTGATGAGAAATAACAACTGCCATTACTTCTTTTTATTACGCCATTTGGAAGCAATAGTATTCATCTTTTTTTGTGTGTCTTGATCGACGGGTACTTCCGAGATCTCGTAGTATGGCATTGAGTGTGCACCAATTACGATCTTTCCGGCGGCATAGTCTGATAAGAGAATCCGAACAACCGCAGAGAAAGACAGTCGATCCTTTTTTGCTCTTTGAGTTGCCTTTTGTTTTGTATCTTCGTCAATGTATAGAGATGTAGTCATGGAGTATATATCATTTGTATATAGAAATGATATATACATTGAATAATAGTGTCAAATAATTCTTTGAGAATCAAAACTTAGTTTTGACTATTCGTGACAAAACAGAGGAAAGTTTGATATACTTGGGTCATGAGTATGCAAGTAAAGACCCTTATACAGAGGATATCACAACGGCTTAATGCCCTGGGACATTATGTGCCGTATCTGCACGTGGCATCCAATACACTGACTGATCGAGAGATTGAGATCTTTCGTACGCGATTTGGATTTGAGCCGGTGCTTATCCCCAGTCTTCAGGATGTACAGATCGACGATGCGTACTTCAAGACGTTTTATCCAAACCGAAACTCGTTTTGGAAAGATGAGTACATCTCGGTTATCTCCCAGGAACACGAGCAGCTTGGTGGTCAGATCTTGCTCTATGAGTCCATACAAAAACCGGATTTCCAAGGTGGTGCACAACTCTATGGTAGTGTGGATGGACGAGAGGAGTCAAAAGACCCTCTGCTCTCGTTTTTTATGGAAGCCTATAGTGAGCTCAAAGAGAGCGACGATCCCGATGTATTTATGATGGTATCACAAAATAGATATACCTGGAGTTATGAGCTGATCGAGAAGTATGTGTTGCCGAAGCTTCAGAAAGAAGTTGAGCGGATGGGGTTGCGAGGTAACGTCGCGATCCGACCTGCTACAAACTTTGTGGACTCTATATTTTTCCCGTACAACGGTGAGACCGAGACGTATGAATGGACACGGAGTGTGCTGCCTGGCACCAAGAACCACCTCACGGTGGGACATGCTCCGCTCGGTGGGCTTTCGTGCATCCTCGATCACGATCCTGCTACTTGCTACGCCAACATCGGTGTGAGATTTATGATTATTCTGTAGTAAAGGGTAGTCTGGGTATTTGTGTCATCCTCGACTAGTCCATTATGTTAAGAAGGAAGTTGATCGGGGATCCAGGATCATAGAATTACCTTTTGATGGATCCCAGACGAGTACTCCGGGATGACAGAATCATAATAAATCAAAACTAAGTTTTGATTTATTGGCTTGGTACCTCGCATACTTAATGACTTGTTCTTAACGGAACACGCGATCGCGTATACTTAGGACAGAATATAAAAAGCTAAAAGGCGCATCTCGCGATGACGCCTTTTGTGTTCTCAACCTGTTTGGTTTCAGTATTACCGAGCGTAGAATGGCGGACCTGCTGCCACCGGCAAACCAATAGTACCGTGGATGATGTCTGCGAGATCACGGACTTTTTGCGGATCCAGTGTGTAGAAGTCATGGCTGATCCCAGTTGCGACCAGGAAGCAGTCAACGTAAGGTATGAATTTCGTTACATTGCTCGTATCGATCCCACTGGCAATGGCCAATGGAAAGTCGCCGATCGCTTTTCTCATGCTGACAATCTTGTCTATAGTGGGTGGTGTACCGGTCTCAGGACCACTGGTTGTAATAACATCCATGAATGGCATGGCCATATAGGCGCAATTCTTGGGGCTTTTCACACTGCGTTGACCCTTAAATGCCACACTACCAAAGTAGATCGCCTTGAACCTACATTCGAATCTTTTCACCCAGGAGCTATGTGCCAATGAACATTGATAGTTGTCTACTTCCCTGATCCCGCCATCGTCTACCCAGAGGCCATTGGCTAGGGCTGGAAACTTATAGATGGCATTTTCCGCCGACTGATCAAGCATGTTCAGTCCGATCCAAGCTGTTGGGTAGTCAATGCGTGCTTGTGTGAAGATTTCCAGTAGCGCTGAAGCTTTGATATTGTGGTTGATCAGGAACACTCCATCGGCCCCATTTTTGAGAGCAATGTCGATGTTCTCAAGGGCTTGACCCTGGTCGACCACATGGATGACCACTAGCAGAGTCTTATCTTTGCCAAACTTTTCTTGATACCGGTTTTCCATTTTATGATCCTTCGTCTTTTTGATTTCATCTATTGATACCCTAGGTTGATCTCTTGTAAAGAGTTGCCAGTTCGTATTGTTGGGTGGATAGTATGACTATCCGGTATCACCGAAATAAAGAGTTGAGGTGTTGGCACATGTTGATTGCAGAAATGTCTCTGGAGGTAGTGCTCAATCATACATATCAAAGACCCTATGATGAGCATTCGCCCTTGTTTCACCAGAAATGTGGAGGAATAGTTTCTTTAAAAAGAAATCCCAACACAAATAATTCCAAGGAGGTATTGATTGCTTGTTGCTCCAAATGCACCCTGGAACAGTCGACTTCACAAGATCAGATAGTGAACGAAATAGCAGTTATGTGAAGAACGGCACCGATCGGAGCATCTAGTGCTCCGATTTCGCTATGGATGCGGATAGTATTGACGTGCCTAGTACTTGAGATACAGTGCTAAAAAATACAGAAAGGTTGGCTCATATGACGCTTTACGAAAGGTCCTCTTACGATAAATTACATGGTCACACTTATCTAAAAAGTGTAGAGCCATATGTATTTGAAGTATTTCATATCGGTTGTGGTGGGCGAATATCCCGAGTGATTGCAGTGAGATCAATCATCTCTGCAGATATGAAGTCTCAGCCAAAACCCGTCGCTATACTCTACTGTGAAAAATGTCAGGGGATGCCGAAGCATCTTCATGACGCAGAACCGCTCAAAGAGGGGAACGTCATCGAAGTATGAGAAAAATCTTGAAAGTCGGAGTAGACCTCCGGCTTTTTCATTTTCATAAAGCTATTTTGGTTGTATAAATAAGAGCATAATAGTCTGTCATTGCGAGTATTCGAAGCAATCCAGCCTTTAAGCCTTTTAATGGATCCCCGGACCTCCATTTCATTACATCCGAGGATGACAGAATAGGTTCATTATAGAGTTAATTGCCTGTGTATTTATGTCTGAAGAAATTAAACCGTCCTATATAGAGT
>CAYGIM010000087.1:0-4234 GCA_964349895.1 uncultured Candidatus Peribacteria bacterium
CCCGTGCTGTAGAAAGAGACCTCAAGCTTTTTATGAACTCATATAATGCCTCGGTGAAAGATCCTGAAGCTATTTTGCTTGGTCTTTCTGATCTATGTACTAATCGACCAGACAGAAATATTTGCATTGAGCTTTCTGACGGTATGGAAATCACATGGTATACATATCTTTCATTTTGCAGTAGGGCACTTGTTTATAAGACTGCAGAAGAATCACTGCGTGATGTTTCTCGGAGGGACGCCATACAGTATTTGAAGCAGGTGGCAGGTATAGAGCAACATGTAGAGTTAAAGAAGGAATACTTTGATAATCCTGGAAACGTAAAGACCGACTTGTATGCGTTTCTTCGGGCTTACAACATTGATAAAGTACACAGTCATCAATTAAAGAGTATTGATGATATGTCAACGCATAGGCCGAATAGAAAAACTAAGACAACACTTTCATCTGGGCAAGAGATGACTTGGCAAACATATCTATCTTTATGTCGTCGGGTACATATAAACATGAATCGTAAAGCATCGTTGCAAGAACTTTCCCTGTCAGCTTCCCTACGATGTTTAAAAGAAGTTATAGGTTTAAAAGTGATTGAATATCAATGCTTGACCATGGAGTACTTTAATAATCTTGAAAATGTAAAAAGTGACTTGAAGGCGTTTCTAGAATCACACAATTCCATAACACCTAATAATCACCTAACAGATATATCCGATATATCTACTGAAAGTCCTAAACCACAGACACGATCAATTCTTAGTGATGGTCGGGAGATGAGATGGAATACCTATCTTCGGACCTATAGCTCATTATTAACAGGCAAGATCCAGAGAGAAGCGGTGAAGGAAGTTACTACCAGCGCAGCTCTTAAAGATCTAAAGAATCGGCTTACTATACATTCTTCGGAACTACTAGTGCTTACCCAAGATTACTTCCATAATCCCTTGTGTGTAAAACACGATCTTGATGCATATATATCTGCCTATAATTGTAACGCCGGTCCTTGCAGACAGATTGCTCGTATTGATGACATGCTTGTAAACTTCCCAACACTCAACACTAGGGCTGTATTAGCAGATGGACGAGAACTGTCTTGGCTGGGATATCTTCAAGCATGTTGCAGAGCTATGACTGGCAAGTCCTATCAAAATGCAAAAGTGGAGATGTCATGTTTGACAGCTCTACAGATGCTGAAATTTGTCGCGTTTCAAGGAGATAGTACTACGTGGATTGATGAGTTATAAGATCATATGAGAGACGAAGCATCCAAACAAATCGGAGCCTTGCTGGATGCCAAAAAGAACTATATCTCTTTTGACCCATATGAAACCGCGATTTGACATTTTTAGTGGGCCGGCTAGGATGTGGGCAGTCGCTTACTCGTTCATCTGTCATTGTGAGTACTCGTGGCAATCTAGTATTTACTTTTTGATGGATCCCCGACGAGTACTCGGGGATGACAGAACAGAACATTAATAGATATGATTAACTAACTATATATGGATACAAAGATAACAGCAGATATGACCTTGGTACAGGTGACGGAGATTCTACCGGATAGCGTAGAAGTATTTCTAAGCGCCGGCATCGGGTTTGGCGAGTGCAGTGGTGGAGGTGAGGAGACTATCAGGTCTGCTATGGAGACTCAGGGATTTGTCACCGAAGAGGTAGACGAGTTGATCGTGTATCTAAACGAGATGTATGAGGAGGCCAACGACTTTGAGCACAGCCCTGAGGAAGCAGATTTCAACTCTCGTGTAGAAGGGGAGACGGTATATATCGCAGGCATGATCTTTGAGAGCTCTGCGATCAAGGCATTGCATGATTTTGCTGAAGGTAAACAAGGGCTTCGTATCAAAGTCCAGGCTGGTGGATGCTCGGGTTACAAAAATAGCTACGAGTATGCAGACGCTCCAGATGAGAGCGAGAAGGTATTTGCACTATCAGATGTGTTGAGCATCTATATAGACGGCTTTAGCTTTGACAAGCTTTATGGCTCAAAGGTATCTTTTGCCTCAGGTCTTACGGGCGGAGGTCTCAAGTTTGACAATCCAAATGCCAAGTCTGGATGCGGATGTGGAAAATCAGTTGCGTTCTAACGTAAATATCCGGGGTGCACGCACCACGGATATTTCATTATGTGTTTTTGACTGGTTGTGCGCCGCCTCGTTGCGGCGCTTTTTGTGTTAACTCCTTATCTTTTTACTTGGGCGGGCTTCTTCCTTTCATTGAGATCTTTGTCAAAAGCCTCTAGCATGTGTCTGGTGTAATCTAGAAAGTAAAGTTCCAGGAGTTTTGTTCTGGCCTTCAGTTCATCTGCGTTCTTGCTGATTGCACCGAACACTTTGTTTACTTCTGCCGCCTGTATCCCTGCAGTGAGAGCACCCCGATCAGTCTTATCTTTCAGGCTCCACTGTAGATAATACTTATTTGCAGTGTCTATCAAAACACGTTGCTCTCTTGGGCCGAGTAGATAGAACAGCGTCATTGCCGTCTTCTTAAATGGCTCTGTTCGCTCATTTTCAGATCCTCTTACTTGGTCAAGGTAGACGGAGAGATACACAAACATCGTGGTCAGGATCACATCGCTGTACTTCTGTGGATTCTTAAAGACTATGCTTTCAACTTTCTTTGAATTCTGGTTGATGCAAACGCTCGTACCATCATCGATGTTCAAAAGATTTATTAGCTTGTATTGCTTACTTAGGACTGTGAGTCCAATCAGTGGTTTGTCCTTGACGATGGTCATAACGCCACCAGCGATGACTGCCTTAGCAGGAGTATATGCACGGATATAATTCTGCAAGTCTATACGGGTCTCTAGTTCCCAGATATGAGCCGTTGATGCGGTCAGACGATTGATGACATCAAGCGCTGCGACTTGATCGCTGCTCATCGAGGGATTTCTGCCTGGTGTTTTGATTGCGGGGGCTGGGGTTTGTGTTACTTCTTGGTCGTCTGATTGTTGATCGCAGCCTATAAGGGTGCTGAAACAAATAATGACTGCAGTCAGGAGGCGGAGCGGTCTTTGAAACTTCATGTGTGTACCTTCTTTGTATGTATTTTGCCCGAATATATAGGGTAAATGAGTGATTTGCAAATATGGCAGGTAGAAAGAGGCAATACTTGTCGTTTAATTCCTACACATCTTGGCGTAAAGTCGAGACTAAGTCTCGACAACCGTGAATATGGTTTGTGTGCGATATATATTCACGACATATTGACTATATGTCGTGAATATGATAGACTTGTGATATATATTCATGGTATATCATGGCAACAACAGTTCCAATTCAGCAACGGATAGAAGAACTCAAGAAAGAGTTTGAGCGTCTTAAAAAAGGCAAAGAGTCTCTCTTGGTGCTGATAGAGGAAGCTGAGATACCTGAAAGTGTTTATAACTCAAATGCTATCGAGAACTCAACGCTTACGTTGAAAGAGACTGAAAAGATACTTCTGGAGCTCACTGTTTCTCGAGATGTTTCTGTCAGAGAGATATTTGAGACAAAGAATCTTGCTAGGGTTGCCGAGTATGTGAGAAACAATATTTCACTAAAGGAGCTCAATAGAGAGATGATCTTGTTTTTGCACCAAATGTTTATCAGTGGAATTGACGACGATATAGCAGGTAGATTTCGAAAGGCTGGTGAGTATGTACGCGTTGGAGCACACATAGCTTTGGCACCCGAGCATATAGAGCATACGATCGATGATATCATTACGAGCTATGTAAGCGATAACACCACATTCTTTACCGACAAGATTGCTTTATTTCATCTTCGATTTGAGATAGCCCACCCATTTAATGATGGTAACGGACGTATTGGAAGGGCAATCATGAACTATCAGCTACAGAGGATTGGTTTTCCGCCTATCATCATCAGGGATAAAGAAAAGCTTGGATATTATCATGCCTTTCAAGAATTTAAGAGTCATAAAAAAGCACAGCCTATGGAAAAGGTTGTGGTTGTTGCACTCCTAGAGTCACTGCATAAGCGAATTACATACTTGAAAGGAGAGAGTATTATAGATCTTGTTGAGTATGCGAGAGCTCATAAGAGAAATAGCTCGGCACTTCTCAACGCCGCGAAACGCCAGACGATCCCAGCATTCCGTGAGAAGGGCGTGTGGAAGATTGGGGAAGGATATAAGATATTACTATAAGGAAACCCACCCTACCCCATTCGACATGCTCATGGTCTGAGGTACTCTCGAACGACTCCCTTATCAAGGAGGG
>CAYGIM010000088.1:0-4218 GCA_964349895.1 uncultured Candidatus Peribacteria bacterium
GTATCGGAGAAACTCTTGATCTTGTCACAGCAAGTAGCCTGACAGACTCAATTGTTAAAAGACGCGATACCATTTCACATAATGCACGTTTTTGGCGCTGGGCAACACTTGTAAGCGTGTTCTTGCTGGGAATCTCAGTTCTTTACATCTACTACTTACAAAATCAAGCAGTTGATGGATTTCAGAATTGGCATTCTTGGTATAGATATCTATTTACATCACCGCTCGTATATCTCGTATATCTTTGTTCAAAGAACTACAATATGGAGCGCAATTACGAAGAAAGATATGCGTTCAAGACCGTACTTTCCACTTCATTGCAGGCATATATCAAATTACTTAGTGACAAGTTTGCAGATAGAAAAGAGGATCTTCTCAAATTCACTCTTACTTCCATTGATCGTATTTACAAAGAACCTTATGAAGAAAAGGACGAGACTAATGAAGTTTACGGTGGGGTCAAAAGCGTGTTCAACTTCGGAGCGAGGAATCATGTGACCAAGCCAAAGAGTCCTAAGGCTGAGTCAGAGCAACCATCAGTAAAATAAGCTATGAAATTCAACGAACAAGTCACCATAGAGAACCACATCATTAAGTTTATCAAAGATAAGCTTGGTTATGAATATATAAGGCCGGAGGAGTTCTCTAAGCTGCGTGAGCTTGAGAGTGAGTATATAGTCGTACCACTTTTGGAGAGAGCGGTGGCTGCTTTGAATCCTGGTGCAAGTGAAGGGGAGATAAAGAGTGTGATACGAGAGGTGAGGAAGATAGATACCAACGAAGGATTTTTGAAGGCGATGCGTGAGGGGATCAATCATAAAGATTCAGGTACTGGTAAGATGAAAGACTATAAACTACTGGATTTTGAGAATCCTGAGAACAATCACTTTGTTGTCACCAACCAGTTTTACTTTGCGGGGGATACCGAGAATATACGTCCAGATATATTAGTATTCGTGAATGGGCTCCCCCTTGTAGATATAGAGGCGAAGAGTCCTACTGCTTCGGTAAGTGTAAGCTTCGAGAATGGTATAGATCAGATAAAGAGATACGAGAAGGTAGCCCGTAAGCTGTTTATCCCTAACTGCTTCAATATAGCGACTGATGGTATATCTACCGTGTATGGCGCAACCAGTGCCCCAAAGCAGTACTTTCTCCGTTGGCGAGATGAGGAGCTCGAGAAAGACCTGGGAGGAGAGCTAGAAATGACATTGACTGCACTACTTGAGAAGCCACGCTTCTTGGACATCATCCAGAACTTTATTCTCTTTGAGAAAGAAAAGGAAAAGCTTACCAAGAAGATTGCGCGCTATCAGCAAATGCGGGCGACCAATAAGATTGTGGAAAGGGTGGTGAAGAAAGAGAAGCGGCAAGGTCTGGTCTGGCATACACAAGGGTCAGGAAAGACGCTTACTATGTACTTCACAGCATGGAAGCTCCGATTTCATCCACAGCTAGAGAACCCCAAGGTCTTTGTGCTGGTGGACCGCGTTGACCTAGATGATCAGATATTTGAGACGTTTACCAATGCAGGAGGGCGAAATATCATCCGTGTGACTTCTCGTAAGGACCTAGAAGAAAAGATCCAGTCGTCAGAGATAGGAATATTTATTACTACTATCCAGAAGTTTGCAGAACTAGGAGATAAGGTCGAGAACCTAGATGAAAACGTCATCGTTCTTTCAGATGAAGCACATCGAGGTGATGAAGGTTCCTCGGGTATCAATATGCGAAATGCTTTCAAGAAGGCCTTTTTCTTTGGTTTTACCGGCACACCAGTCGATAAGAAGAATACCAACACATTCCGCAACTACGAAGGCGAGGGGCAGCGGTATCTTGACTACTACTCAATACAACAAGCAATCGATGATGGGGCAACTATTCCTGTGACATACGAGGCTCGACTCTCTAAGTTTTCTATAGACGAAGAGAAGCTTGATCAACAGTTTGAGGAGATAGCGGGGGATCTATCGGATAAGCAAAAGACCGAGCTCAGCAAGAAGTATGGTAAGAAGGCTGCTCTCGTGAAGCTACCTAAGCGTATGGAGGCAGTAGCTCGGGATATTGTCGAGCACTATAAGCTCTATGTAGAGCCAAACGGATTTAAGGCTCAGATTGTGGCCTATGATAGAGATGCTGTAGCTACCTATAAACGGCTTTTAGACAAGCTTATACCAGCAGAGTGGTCAGCTGTAGTGTATTCTCCTGGAGATCCCAACAGCGATGCAGATGACTTAAAGATACATAATACAAGTAAACGCGAGCGTGAGCAGATCATTGAGAGGTTCAAGGATCCAAACTCTCCTCTTAAGTTTCTCTTGGTATGTGACATGCTGCTTACAGGGTTTGATGCACCGATCGAGCAGGTGATGTATCTCGACAAGCCTCTTCGTGATCACAATCTATTGCAGGCAATTGCACGTACAAATCGGGTATATAAGAACAAGGAGGCAGGAAAGATCATCGACTATTATGGAATTACGCGAAATCTCTATGATGCTTTGGATTTTGATGAAGACATCATTGATTCAGCCATGATTGATATTGAGCGGGTTAAGGAGCGATTTACAGATACTCTGGAGGATATAGTAAAGATATTTATTGGAGTCAACATGGAAGACCCATCCAATGACAACTTTAATCGTTGTTTGAAGATATTTGCTGACAATCAAGACAAACAGAAGTATTTTGAAGAGAAGTTCTCAAAGCTTGCTGGTTTGTTTGAGTTTCTTTCACCAGATCCATTTTTGAAACAGTACTTACGCACTTTTGAGTGGCTTGCGGGATTCAATATCGCGTATCAGAAAAGGTTTCGAGATACGCCGGATACGTACTTGCTCGCAGAGTATGGTGAGAAGGTCAGAGAGATGATTCAAAAGAGTAATATCATCGATTACGAAGGAATCACCAAGAACTTCCGAGAGCTCAGGGTAGATGATCTCTATACACTTGAACGTCTCAAAAAGATGGATCCAGAAGAAAAAGCATTGAATCTAGAAAAGATGCTGAAACAGGAGATCTCAGTGAATATCAACGAAGATCCAGCATATCAGAAGTTTAGTGAACGACTTATGGCAATTCGAAAAGAATTCGAACAAAACCAGATCGATCTCGCTGAGCGTATCCGTAGGTATGAGGAGCTGATGAAAGACATTAGGACAAAAGGAGATGAAGCAAAAGAGCTTGGTATGGACCTCAAAGAGTATGCATTGTATGTAATATCACAAGAGTTTGTGGATGGTGGTAAAGACTCAGAGCTTAAAGAGTTTGTAAAAGAATTGAGAGTGCGTTTGGAAGATGAGCTGGATGCTGGATGGCAAGAGTCCTCAAAGCGTGAAGTATTTATCAAGAATATCAAGCAGACTCTGCAAGAGCTTATCTTGAAAGACTATAAGACTAAGTTAAACGTGAAAGAATTTCCTAAGTTTTTAAATAGGTTAGTAGACATCATCACTAAGAAGTTTTGAGTTGCATGATAAAAGATATCTCATATATCATCAAGAACAGTAAGCGCGCCAAGAGACTACGCCTAGCCGTATACTGTGATGGTAGTGTAGTAATCACGAGCCCGCTAGGTACTCACAAATCAGTGATTGAGAAGTTTGTTGCTGATAAGAAACAGTGGGTTCTTGATAAGATACATTTCTTTATGAGCGTGGATAGTAAAGCTATTCGCACGTTTTCCTATGAGGACTACTTGGAACATAAGGATCAAGCTCTTGCGCTCGCACATGAACGCGTTAGTTTCTTTAACGAGGTTTATGGGTTCTCATTTAACCAGATCTTCATCAAGAACCAAAAGACTCGTTGGGGAAGCTGCTCGGGCAAGCAAAATCTCAACCTGAATTACAAGATCGTATTTCTACCAGAAAAGCACAGGGACTATATCATAGTGCACGAGATGTGCCATTTGCAGGAGTTCAACCACTCTAGGAAGTATTGGGCGCTCGTAGAAAAAGCTCTTCCTGATTATCTGGAGATAAAGAAAGAGCTGAGGACTTACGAGCTGTACTACAGATAGAATAACAGGCACATCTTTTTTTCTGGATCCCGGGTGAGTACCCCGGGATGACGAGATGATAATAACGCTAGTCCTTATTCAGCCTTTTCTTCTTTCTTTGGCGCTGCTCCTTGTTTCTTTGCCTCGTGCTGCTTGAGGCGCTCGAGGAGGGCCTGTTGTTGAGGTGAGATAGTGACAACCTTATCCCGCTTCACTGG
>CAYGIM010000089.1:0-4104 GCA_964349895.1 uncultured Candidatus Peribacteria bacterium
TCGCTCCGATCACTCCTTTTTCGCGCCGAACCCAACGGGTTCTCATACCTGACTCAGGCAGCACCAAAACCGCGCTATAAGCATGCTTTCGTAGCTGGCGGAGAGAGGGGGATTCGAACCCCCGATAGCATTTTTCAATACTATGTCGGTTTAGCAAACCGGTGCCTTCAGCCACTCGGCCACCTCTCCACAGTGAATACACCAGTGCCTAGTTACTAGTGACTAGAATCTAGTTACTAGGTATACCGTAATAGAGGAATCATATCTCCGGAGGAAACACGAACCTGAATTACCCGAGCATGTTACATTACGGGCTTTTATCTTGCAAGAACCGCTAAAAGAATTATAGTACTTCTGTCAAAGACAGTAGGTAATGTGCTACATATAAACCCTACCGAGGCAGAAACGCAGATTCGTTTTAACAGCGATACCCGTATGCTTTGTCTTTGGACCAAGGCTTTTTTTATATCCTAAGCCCAATCCGGTATGGCACTTACCAAACAAAAGAAGGTATCGATGCTCGGAGACCTAAGTGAAAAGGTCAAAGGCGCAAAGATCATCATCTTTGCACGAAACAATGGGCTGAAACTGGACGAGATGTCAGAGCTCCGATCTCAGATCAAGGAGCAAGGCAATGACTTCCAGGTAGCAAAAAAGACGCTTCTCAAGATCGCGCTTGCGGACAATAAGTTCCCACAAGTATCAGATGAGATCCTCGATGGTCCGATAGCCATAGCTATCAGCCATATGGACGAGATGGCCCCTACAAAAACGATGGCAAACTTCATGAAGAAACATGAGGCGCTAGAGTTTATGGGAGGAATCTACGAAGGAGAAGTGATCGATGCAGCATACCTGAAGGCTCTTGCGGCAGTCCCTTCCAAGCCAGAACTTCTTGCCAAGTTTATGGGATCAGCTATGAGTCCTGTACAAGGATTTGTAGGCGTTCTCAACAACACGATGAGTGGTTTCGTCAGAGCACTTAATGCTATCGCACAAAAGGCCTAGCTAAGAATTCGTCATCCTCGACAAGACGGTACTCCGTCGCGATCGGGGATCCAGAAATACCAATGGATTGCTTCGTGTACTCGCAATGACATTAAAATGTACCATCTCTATTTGTTTTAATCATTCTGGACTATGTCAGACATTCAACTAAGCGCAAACGCGCAAAAAGTACTTGATCAGGTTTCTGAGCTCTCAGTTCTTGAGCTTGCAAACCTTGTAAAGGCTATGGAGGAGAAGTTTGGAGTTTCTGCAGCAGCACCTGTTGCTATGATGGCAGCAGGAGGAGCAGCTGCAGGAGAGGCTGCAGAGGTGAAGTCTACCTTTGCAGTAGAGATTACTGAGACTGGTGATCAGAAGATCAACGTGATCAAGGTAGTACGAGAGCTTACTGGTCTCGGACTCAAGGAGGCAAAGGACATCGTTGATGCTGCTCCAAAGGCGGTCAAAGAAGGTCTGAGCAAGGAAGATGCTGAGGCTATGAAGGCTCAGCTCGAGGCAGCTGGTGCAACTATTACGCTTAAGTAATACCCACAAAAAAAGAAGGCCCCTCGGGGTCTTCTTTTTTTGTGTCATTGCGAGGAGTACCCGACGTGGCAATCCAGTCTTATATTCTAATTTCTGGATTGCTTCGAGTACTCGCAATGACATACAGGAAGTTATTTCTTCCAAAACTGCCGACCACTTACATATATCTCGCGATCTTCTTGGGGCTCGAAGATATAGATACCCGCAGATGAGTCGGGTGCGGATATGACGCGCGGCTTGTTTGTCGCGACTTCGTTTGCGTCACGATCAAGTATCAAGCCCATGTGAGCAAGCTTCTTGCATATCAGGGAGCGAATCACATGACTCCCCTCGCCGATTCCGCCAGAAAATACGAGAGCGTCCAGTCCTTCAGTATAGATCGTATAGCCGAGAATCATCTCTGCTACTTTTTCTGTGTAGAGATGTAGTGCGTCTATAGCTACCTGATCACCTGCAAGATAACGATTCACGATCACCGCTACGTCTTTTTCATGAGTCATACCATAGAGACCACTCTCTTCTTCCAGGATACGCTTCAAGCTATGCACATCGAGATCACTGCGTTTGAGGATCTCTAGCACGACACCAGGATCGATCGAACCAGATCTCGTCACCATCGGGATACCATCTAGGGGTGTAAAGCCCATCGAGTTTTGCTGAGATACACCATCAAGCACTGCAGTGACCGATGCACCACCACCCAAATGAGCAACCAAAAGACGTTTAGGAAGACTCCCCAAGAATACAGGAAGCTGTCGCACGATCGAGCTCACAGCAATACCATGAAAACCGTATCGTTTGATACGATACTTCTTTTCGAGCTCATCTGGTAAATCATACTCACGCCGAAACGGTGGTATGTACGCGTGAAATGCGGTATCAAATACACCATAGAGACAAGGAAGTTCGATCTTGTTCTCATGATACCACGCAGTCAATGACTCCAGCATGTTCCAAGCAAACGGATTATGCAGCGGAGCGAGACCGTTTAAGCTTTGTAAGAGCGGCAAGTGTTGGTCATTGATGCGAACTGGTTCGCGAAAGATATCACCACCATGGACCCAGCGAAAACCGATCGCCACGATACTACGCTCTTTGAGCTCGAGTACACTCTCAAGCCCCTGCTCTTTGATCACATCCCACAAAACTTTCTTTGTAATCATAGGCATCTCTGACTCCAAGCCAAAGAAGCTTATCTTGCAGGCGGTCGATCCCGGATTGAGTACTATGATACTTTCTAGAGACATAGGCCTTTGTACCAGTTAGTGATATCGTCCGGATCAGTACCATACGCGAGAATATATGCTCGATGTGCTGAGATCTTTTCTTGGATATTCTGTAACAACTCGTAGTACTTGGTCTCCTCGATACAGCCTTGGTTGTACAGCATATGCAGTGCGTCCCTCACGATATGATAGCGAGACGTGCCATTTCGTACATGCATATCAAATGGTGTCGTGGTAGAACCATGCTCCTCGTAACCATTTATCTTGATGCGATGATTCCCCGTATAGTCGTAGAGGAGCTTCTTGATCGTTTGTGGATACCCATGGAAGGTATATACGACACCCTTGTTTGGTGTGAAGTACTCATCAAGCGAGCTCGAGGATATTGGCGTCGTAGGATCCCCCACCGAAAGCGCGGTGAGCTCAGACACATTTACACACCGCAGGCGGACCTGGGGTAGAATCTCTTTCAGATACATACGCGCTGCAATCGTCTCCATAGTGACCGTATCGCCACATGAGGCAAGTACGAGATCTGGATTTTCTTCTGAGACAAACTCCCATGTCATGATGCCTTCTTTTACTTGTTTGCGTGCAAGCTCATCCGAGAGCCACTGTACCTGAGGATTTTTGTTGGCTACGATGATATTGAGTGCATTGTGCGACTCGAGCGTTTCTTTGAGCACGTACAGCATCGTGTTAACATCAGGAGGAAAGTAACACGAGATAAAGTCCCCATCCTTCTCCATCATGCTCGAGATAAACGAAGGATTTTGGTGCGAGAAGCCATTGTGATCTTGGCGCTCGAGCAGCGAAGACATGATGATGTTCATAGCAGGAACCGGTTTGCGCATCTCGTGCTCTTGAGAAAGCTTGATGAACTTAGCATACTGATCTGCCATCGAAGCAACGATCTGGGTAAAGGCCTCGTAGGAGACAAAGATCCCATGTCTTCCGGTCAGTGTATAGCCCTCCATAAGTCCGAAGAGTGTGGTCTCGGAGAGAAGCTCCATGACTCGCCCACTACGAGATAAGTCGTGATCCCACTCTTCGATGCGATCCATCCACGCCCTCTGTGTCACTTCAAATATATTCTGTAACTTGTTTGAGTAGGTCTCATCGGGGCAGAAAAGGCGAAAGTTGGCAGACTCGCTATTCAAAGAAAATACATCCCGGAGATACTCGCCAGCTTTGATCATAGAGCTGATCTGCAGCGTACATCGGTCACGAGGTATCGGTACGAGATGATTGGGAAGTTCCGGTAAGACAAGCGCCTTGGTCATGACGCCACCATAGACATACTTCTGTTGCCCCATCGTTGTATCACCCTCGGGGATCAGAGATG
>CAYGIM010000090.1:0-4102 GCA_964349895.1 uncultured Candidatus Peribacteria bacterium
TGCATATCGCGTGCAGGATGATCTTCTGGAATATTGAGCGATGTAAAGTTGTTGTAATCATCATCGATCTCAGGCCCCTGAAAGACCTCAAACCCCATGGTCTGAAATATATCGACAACCTCGTGAAGCATCTGTGTCATAGGATGGAGCGTGCCGCGATCCTCAGAAGTACGTGAAAACGATGCATCAAAGCTGCGTGTCTCAAGATCTTTCTTGATCAACTCTTCGGTAATCCCCTCTCGTTTCTGTAGCAGAAGCTTCTCCAACTCTTCTTTTACCTGGTTGGAGTCTTTACCAAACGTCTTTTTCTCCTCAAGAGGCAGATCTTTGAGTGAACGGAGAATCAGTGTCAGACGACCCTGGCTCCGACCAAACACAGAGAGCTCGAGCTCTTCGAGCTCCTTGAGCGTAGAGACTCCTGCAAGCTCCTTTTGTACCGTATCTCTGAGATCTGTAAGTGTCTTATGCATACTACGCGGTGGTATATCGATGCAAGCAGTATAGCGAAGAATCTTGCTTTGTCATCAATTGTTCACAGGAAACAAACCCCCTTTGATTCCCCCTTCTCAGGGGGACACCACAAAAAGTAACCCAAATATAATAGGTATGCTTCTTACTCCCCTGCCTGTCCGCCATAGCCTTGGAGAAGGAGGAACAAGGGAGGTTAGGTGGGTTTTTCCGTTCCTACCTCAACAGCTGAAACACCGTATCGATGATCAGACGGATAAGTGCGTAGGAAAACAAGATCGCGAGCAGACCAAAGACTGCAGACTTCACGCCCTTTTCAGCAGCACCTAGTGCATCGGACTTCCCCTCTGACTTTGCTAAGTTAAAGCCATTGTATACGATGAGCACCACAGCAAGAGTTCCTGCTACCGTAAAGATCAAGCCCACGATCCAGTTGAGCAGAGCTTGTAGCGTGCACGTAGCTTGGTCTTTGCAAAAGCCCAGGTTTGGAATAGTACTGTTCTCTTTACGTAGACTATCCAGATATGCACCTGGGTCTGTAGTAGTATCCGCACTCGCGGGTTGAGCACCAAAAGGAAGAGGGATCCATGCGATGATTGTTTCCGTAGTAGTCGGGCGTGCCCAGACCAAGGAAGTAGTCGCTGATGACATCACCAGGCTTGCGACCACCACTACAAGAAGTCCTATATGGAGAAGATACTTTTTCATACTATGACTTGAGAAATACAGACAGAATAAATCGTATGATCGCATACGACAGCCCCATGAGCACCAGTCCTACTGCGATATTTCCAATACCAGCAAAAGCCTTTTTAAAGTCATCCGCATTACCACGAGATATGATCATGATAATGCCGTACCAGATGAGAAATCCAAATGCCACGATAGCGATAGCACTATAGATGATATTCATCACCCAACCGACCACGCGTCCGACCGTGAACTCTTCAGTCTTCTTGGATCCTGGGACCTCGATAGCATTGCCCTGATTATCTGTAGCAGGGATTACAGGATAATAGTCGCTGGCAGCAGCAATAAGAGCTTTTGATTCTGCAGTGTTATACGCATGCACAGTGCTCACATGTAAGCCCGCAACACTCACAGCACACAGCATGCTGAGCAGGTAACCGACGATAATGTGTTTCTTTTTCATAAGGTAATACTAGTAGCTATAAGCACAATCACTTGAGAGAATATTGCCAGAAGCAGGCCAAAGATCGCAAACCGGATCATGGTGATCGCAC
Source organism: uncultured Candidatus Peribacteria bacterium (assembly GCA_964349895.1). GTDB lineage: Bacteria > Patescibacteriota > Gracilibacteria > CAYGIM01 > CAYGIM01 > CAYGIM01. The sequence continues at coordinate 1,713 of CAYGIM010000090.1, forward strand.
TGTCTACTTTCTTCTTGTCGCCTTGTGAGGTCAGGATCGTGATACCCGCAAACATAGTAGTAAGGATACCAGCTGCAGCTATCACGCCGATGAACCAGGATATAAATGCAGGGATCTTTACCTTGAGCGCTGTGTTAAATGTAATCCCCTCTGTATTACCCTGATCGTCTCGCGTCTCACCAGGTAGTGCTGGTCGCATATTTTGATTGTCTTGGGGAAGCAGAGAAGGCAGTGCAACGGTGCTGCTTTGGACTAAGTTCTGTGGTAGACCAAAGAACTTTCCCTGACTACCTATGTGCTGCACGGCAAAGAGCAGAAGTAATACAAATACAGCAACAAATACATAGCGTTCTAGTCGCGTATAGAGTTTTGCCTGCTCTGATTGGAGATGTGGCTTTTTCATACTATTGGAAAAAAGTAGGATTGACGAAGTAGAGGATAAACCGGAATGCAAAGAGCATCAGAAGACCGACGACGGCATTGCGGATGTTCTTTTCCCCTTCTGCTTTTTGCTCCGGAACCGGACCACTCAGCATCGTCTGGATACCACCGAAGATGATCATGAGGACTGCAACAACCAGTGATACATTGAAGATGATCCCGATTCCCAACTGTATATACGCCTCGAGACTGGAGAATCCGCTCGGCGTCAGAAGTGCCGCACAGATCCTATTATCTTTCGCGTCTGGCTTGGACTTCATGAAGCCGTAGTAATCCAAGACATTAGGCTGTGGGCTTTGTCTTGGTGCGTCGAGACGCACGATACATTGTATCTTGTCACCGAGACCAAGCGTGCTGATTGGTATAGGATTGATAAATGCAGTACAAACCATTCCTTCGTAGTCCTTGTACTTGGCGATATCAAACGTGAGCCCTGCAGCACCTGCACCGGTTGCGGGAGGTGTAGAGGTTGGCGCCGGAGTAGGAGTTGGTGTAGGGGATGGCGTAGCTGCAGGAGTAGCAGTACCCGCAGGAGCAGTAGGTGCTTTCTTGCCGTACTCTTTTTGAAATGCAAATATCACCTTTCTCTCATAGAACGCGCAAGGCGACTCTGATCCAAGGTCTGCAAAAACGAGTGGTGACATAAGCATCACTAGAGAAAGCAACATGAGACCTAAACTGAGAAATCGTTTGGTACTCATAGTTAGTAAAAGATGCTACGAATGATGTTGACCACCGCAAAGGAGATCAGCACAAGTACCACACCGATCAATGCATTGGTAAAGTACGTCTGGCCCTTCTTGGCAGCGTCTGGATTGCCCGTCGCCGTCATCATCATAAATCCACCGATGACCATGATGATAAATGCAGCAGTGCCCAGAGATGAGAGGAAGAAGGTAATGATCGTATTGATAAAAGAGTTGAATCTATTAGCCGAACACGTAGCGCCTGTAATTCCTTCTGGGCACACCGTAGGATTTGGATTAGCACTCGGGAAAAGCCCTGAGACATTGGCAGTCTTCTCTGCCAGGCAGAGGTCAAACTTGATCTTGCCCAACTCAGCAATCTTACTATCAGACCGTTTTACATTGTCGTCAGCTGCTTTTAGCTGTGCTGCTAGCTCTGGTGACGGTTTACCATCTGCAGGAACCTTTGCCTTAATAGCGTCATAATTACTTTTGGCATGTACATTCTCAGCTTTACTCATCACTTCAAGGATCTTTGTAACATCACAGGAATCTCTTACGATATCTCCCATACTAAGCATGAGCTGCTGAACGCCACTTTTCCCGTTAGCGCAATTAGGTACCTGATACAACTCACAAACACTTTGTGCACCACCAGGTATTTGGAATGAAACCATATTTCCGCTTGCATCTTTAAATGAACAATTAGCATTCTCCGATGAGACAGAGTCTTGGCAGGAGTTTCTGATCGTAGTCTGATTTTGTATGAGAGCTCTGAAGCGCTGGACATCTGTTGTCTTGTTTGGGTCCATCAAATCCGCCTTTGTCAAAGGCCCTTTGACGGGATCCATATAGACCGTATCTTTTGTAAGATAGCCGTCTATCAGCTGAGTTTGATTCTTCAACGTACTCGGCACGCCAGTGTTTGTTTGTGTGCTGTCTGCCCGGATATATCGTCCCAGTTCTTGGATACTCTGACCGAAGGATGGGAAGACGAGAGTTATGATCCAAACCGTAGCAATGATGATACTTGCACACACAGAAATAAGCAGCTCACGAGATAGGTGGTGAGCAGCGGGATTCGCGAGAGTACTCTTGATGGTAGTATTGTTTTTTCTTCGAGGTTTTTTCATATGTATTTATCTCAATATTCTACCAGATATAGGGCTTGTAATTCAAACAGAATGCATATATTTGACGGCAAGCTTCAAACATGATATCTAGAGAGAATCTGTTATACGCACACCAGCAAAAAGCCGAAAC
>CAYGIM010000091.1:0-4019 GCA_964349895.1 uncultured Candidatus Peribacteria bacterium
ATTCCCAACTTGGTAGGTACTCCCAGAGACTTTCAAAGAGGAAGCGCTGTGTATTTGCTATATTGTCATCTTCTATGATGGCACACATGATGTATCCGCTTGGTTTGGCTGTGATATAGGAGACCTTGTTCCCATATATATGTGTGAAGGTACGAAGCCCCTTGTCGACAGGCATGTACTTAGCAGTATCGAGACCGCGCAGCTCACCGCCTTTGCCTAGCTTGATGACTTTCGTCTCAAGACCTAGATTGATGCGGCGTTCTGTGTACTCAGGATAGGCTTCATACACGACGCCTCTCAGCTCTTCTGAGGAGTATGCACGTATGAGCTTTTCATCGAGGCGCGCGCTTGTGAAGAGAATGTCTTCAAGTACTTCTTTGATCCCGGATAATCCTATATGATGTGTCATCTTGGGTTTGTCGCGTTCAGTGCCGTACATGCTTTCGAGCTCGGGCAAGATTGCTTCATAATCTATGCGCATTTTTTTGAGCTCTTCTTCTTGAAGAGAAAACTCATGCAAGAGTCGTGCAGGATCAGAGGCCACAAAGTACTTTACGTGACCTCTCTGAGCATGATTGATCACACCCCGACGAGCAAGCGCTTGTAGTACATTGTATACGGTGCCACGGCCGATACGGGTCTTCTCGGCGATGGTGCGCACGGATGCCTGCCCTTTTTCGAGAAGAAAGAGGTAGATCTCTATCTCCTTCTCGGAAAACTTGAGTGTCTGAAGAAATGATCTGAGCATAGCTGTATAGATGGTTTGATCTGAATGGTGCGATTGTACAACCATACGCGATAGTGTAAAGACCTGTCGCGTGAATCATGCTCCGGCCGTATGATAGAATTATAGGATAATTATCTAGCGGTTGAGATCATGCTTCTCAAGAGTAAGTGGTATCAGGCAGAGGTCGAGGATGTGTACAGCTCAGTGGGCAGCAGTGCTCAGGGGCTTTCGTCTGTTGAAGCACAGCTTCGGTTATCTACGTATGGTAAGAACGTGCTACTAGCGCTTAAAAAGAAGTCGGCTGTTTTGATGTTTCTATCACAGTTTTATAATGTCTTCTCACTGCTTCTAGGTGGTTCTGCCGCGATCTCTCTCTATCTGAACTCATATAGTGATGCTATCGTCTTAGGCGGTATCATGCTTATCAATGCTACCATTGGTTTTATCCAGGAGTTTAAGTCTGACCACGTCATCGAGTCGCTCAAAGAGTTTATGTCTAAGGAGGCCAAGGTCATGCGTGATGGACAAGAGGTATTGGTACCTGCATCGGACCTTGTACCAGGAGATATAGTCCATGTGAGTGAGGGCGACAGTGTGCCTGCGGATATCCGTCTCCACACGATCTACTTCTTGCAGACCAACGAGTTTGCTCTGACAGGTGAGTCTCGTCCTACCAAGAAGATACTCACGCTCTTGACTCGCGACGTCTCGATTGCTGACCAGGCCAACATGCTTTTCTTGGGAACCACGGTGTTTCAGGGAGATGGCTATGGCGTTGTCATTGCGACAGGTATGCAGACCGAGCTGGGTAAGATTGCACACTTAAGTCAGGAGGTGAAAAGTACACCATCGCCTTTGGAGATAACGGTGAATGACGTAGCACGGCGTATTGGTATCGTATGTGTGGTGATATCTGTTGTGCTGTTTGTGATCACACAGCTGTTGGGACAAAGCTTCCGAGATGGCTTTATATTGGCGATCGCTATTGCTGCAGCCTGCGTGCCACAGGGCTTGCCCTCACAGATTACGGTAGGTCTTTCTTTAGGTGCCCGTAGGCTCGCCAACAAACGTGCAATCGTAAAAAAGCTTTCAGCTGTAGAGACCCTTGGTTCTGCAACCGTGATCTGTACTGACAAGACGGGTACGCTTACCAAGAACGAGATGACGATACAAAAGGTATATGTAAATCACGAGGAGCTCATTGTCCACGGTGTGGGATACGTACCACATGGTGATATCGTACATGATGGCGTACCTCTACGCGGGCTTGAGCTTTCTGATTATGATGCGTGCTTTACTGCAGGTGCGCTCGCCTCTACCTCTTCGCTTCATGCGGATGGTAATGATGATACCAAGCGTTATGTGATAGGTGATCCTACCGAAGCTGCATGCGTCGTGCTTGCTGAGAAGGTCGGTAAGAATCAGGAGTATCTCAAAGAGCACTATCCGATAGAGTTTATCTTGCCCTTTGATTCTACACGTAAACGTATGAGTTGTGTACGAGGTGATGCAGGCAAGCGCGTCATGTATATGAAAGGCTCACCAGAGAGTGTGTTAGCACGATGTACGTCGATCTATCTTGGTAAAAATACTGCACGTGCTATGACCGACGAAGACCGTCAGCAGATCTTGGCTAAGAACGATGAGTATAGTAGTGAAGCATTGCGTGTGCTGGGGTATGCGGTGCGTGACTTGTCTGATGGGGAGACGAGCGAAGATGCTATAGAAGACCTGGAGAAGGGGATGACATTCTTGGGGCTTGTTGCAATGATGGACCCTCCCCGTGATGACGTGCGAGATGCCATAAAGACTGCTCTCAACGCACACATACGTGTGATCATGATCACCGGTGACTATGCACTGACTGCTAAAGCTATTGCGGAGCGTATTGGTATGTTTGAATTAAATCCCGCATTGAAGGTATTTTCGGGTGAAGATATTCGTGCCATGGATGATGCTACTCTCACTACACATCTTGCGGCTGAGACGATCGTATTCTCTCGGGTGAACCCGGAAGACAAGCTGAGACTGGTCACGCTGTTGCAAGCGATGGGGGAGGTCGTAGCGGTTACGGGAGATGGCGCCAACGACGCTCCAGCGCTCAAGAAGGCAGAGATAGGTGTTGCTATGGGAAAGACGGGTACAGACGTGGCAAAAGACGCTGCAGAGATCGTGCTTCTGGATGATAGTTTTAGCTCCTTGGTTGCTGCGATAGAAGGAGGAAGAGCGATCTTTCACAATATCAAGAATCAGATTATTACAAGCCTGGAGCTCAACAGTGCTGAGCTATGGACGATACTTCTCGGATTCATCTTGATACCTTTTGGGTTGCCTTTACCAATCTTAGCTTTGCAGATCTTGGCGATCGATCTGATTGCAGAGATGCCGCCTCAGCTCGCTATGTCTTGGGATCCTCTGCGTGAAGGCGTCATGAGAGAGCGACCTCGCAACATCCACGAGCATATCTTGGATAAGTCTATGTATGTACATCTTCTGTCTATAGGTTGGATCATCGCAGCATTTGCTATCCTCAACTTTCTTTTGTTTCTGATCTTTGCCAATGGGGGATGGAGCAACACCTTGGAGCACAGTAATGCGTATATGATCGCTACTGCGATGACCTATCTCACGCTCGTCTTGTGCCAGTATATAGATATCTTTTCTCGTCGTGCAGGAAACGACTCGGTCTTCAATCGCTATCTTACCTCAAATCCGTATATCTTTATGAGTATCGGTATCAGCTTGTTCTTGGTAGGGTTGGTGATCTATCATCCGGTGTTGCAACAGTTCTTCCAGACGGGCACGATACCTCTGGAATATCTCTTGTATCCATTTGTATCAGCACTCATCTTTCTCTTGTATCGTGAAGTGATGAAGATTGTCGAGACACGAAAACACCACTCATAGTAGAGTGGTGTTTTCGTACGAAGCAGATATGACTATCTCTTCTTTGTTGCCTTCTTAGCCGCCTTCTTTGGAGCAGCTTTCTTTGCTGGAGACTTCTTGGCAGCCTTTTTTGGAGCCGCCTTCTTTACCATTTTCTTTGGGGCTGCCTTCTTTGCTGGAGCCTTCTTCACAGCCTTTTTTGGAGCTGCCTTCTTCACCATTTTCTTTGGAGCGGCTTTCTTTACAGTCTTCTTCGCGGCTTTCTTAGGAGCTGCCTTCTTTGCTGGAGATTTCTTTGCTGTTGCTTTCATAGATTGTTCGTTAGTAAGTGATGATAAAATAGTTGTTGAACCTTTTTTTGCAGGTGCTGTTTTTTCTTCCTTGCGGGAGATCACAGCCTTGGCTG
>CAYGIM010000092.1:0-4019 GCA_964349895.1 uncultured Candidatus Peribacteria bacterium
GTCGTAGGTATTGCGTATTGAGCCTTTTCAAATACGTCTCCTCCACTCTTAGTGTCTCCCAAACATGTCCATGTAGGCGTACCATCAAGCTCTACATTATTTCTTATCAACTTAATCTTCATATCTTTCTTCGTCTCCCCTTTCTGGTATATACACTCATATACTCCTTGCGCATCTTTACCACATCCTTGTGGTGACAAGAAGACTTGTAGTTCGGCAGAAGCAGAATTCCCTGTAAGAGCATCAGCTGGTGCACCAGGATATGCTACAGACACAAGATAATCAGGTGAAGTTGCTAACGTCTTTCCATCGGCTTGATTTTTAATCGTTACCTGACAGTGCCCGAAGTTTGAAGAGAAAAGACCACCCTTCAATTGCTGACTCAGAATAGGCTCGGGTATTGGTACTGTGGTACTTGCAATACTACTCGACGTACTACCTAAACACTTCCAGTCATATATGTAGCTTCCTGATATTCCACCCTTCGACGTGTCGATTTGTGCTGCAAAGCTCATCTGGGTATTCGTTGGTGGAAAGTTCTGACACTTGATAGTAGTTCCTTCTGTCACACACCCCGAAGATATGAGTGTGATAGTAGGAGCAGACGTCGTAGTAGTGCTTGCAACCTGGCTTGTATCGAGTGGCCCTCGAGGACTCACGAGACCGATCACGAAGTTGACGATCGCATACGAGAAGCCGATCAAGACGATACCAAATACGACTCCTTTAATCGTATTCATAGCACCCTGCTGTGCATCCTTCGCGCCGTATACCATCTTTACACCCGCCCAGATCAAGACGACAACGGCGATGAATACGACAACCATAAGGCCCCAGTTGATAAAGGCTCGAACCTTATCGAGAAAACTTTCATCCGTACTGCCACCAAGCTTTTGCTGAGAGGTCGTGTCGATAGGTATCAAACCAGTAGACCTACTATTATCAATGGTGAACTCCCCGGCTGGTGACGCAACTGTAGGTTGAGCATAGGCAGTCGTCGCGCCCAAGTCGAGATTATTTGAGTGTGATACAAATGAGATCGTAAGAAGCAAAGACAGCGCCAAAGAAACACCAAGAGCCACAGAAACTATGACTCGGAGAGCTCGCTCATATCCCCTGGTTGTAGTTGTGTTTTTCTTTGGCATATATTCTATTTATTTTACCGTACCCACGATATTGATTACAAAGTTTACGATCAGATACGAAAATCCGATCAAGAGGATTCCAAAGATAACTCCTTTGAGAATGCCCATTGCGCGCTTGATTCCCTCGCCTTTTCCGAGATCTGTTACCAATACCCAACCACCATACATCAGAGCAAGGACTGCGATGATCCAGAGAAAGTTGAGGGCAAATCGCACCCAACCAATAGCTAGATCCACAATACTCTCAGTAGTTAGTACGTTTCCACGTAAGTTGGCGCGCGTAACCTGCTGACCTTCTGCAAGACCCACAGCCCCGAAGTATGGATGCGTAGGTGTATCCGTACACTTACCTTGTATCCAGTCACCCAGCGAGCTGACAGCTTGTCCGATGGATGCTGTAGAACAGTTCACTTTTTCTACCGTACACTGCTGCGCGCTTGCGCCAGCGATGATCTGGCCCCAAACACCACCCTGGCAACTTGTTGTCGGAGTTATATTGGCACTTGCCATGATATTTGTACCATAGAGACAGATAGCATTTTGACGCCCTGTCGTATTGCCGACCGTGGGTGTAGCCTCCGTAGTGCCACCATTTTGTATAAAGGTCGTGTTGGGACCACCAGTAAGAGACGTATTGATCCAAAAGCCTGGATCAGAGAAACCGCCAGTCTCTTTAAACAAACTACCTTTGTTGGTAATGAGTTTGTACGCGGGCAAGACCTCGCCTTGATTTGCCAATCGCCCTCCCCTTCCTCCGCACGTACCAATAGCTGAGCTATATGACACGCCTGTTAACGCAGTTGTTCCCACGCATACAGGACTACCCGAACTCATAGGCACAGAGTCTGTTGGGCAACTCGTGGTGGCAGGTATTGATCCGATGGCAGTCGTTGCACCTGCAGCAGCTTGGTCCAATTCATTACTAAGCTTCCTAATTGAATCTATAACACTTTGGTTTAATCCCCCAATACCAGTTACCGCATCTGCGGCAGGGCTGTAGATACAGTAAAAAGGAAAACTGGTTGTATCACCCCAACCTGTAGTTATCGCACCAAATGTGTCGGTTAACTTGTTATATGTGACGGCTGAAGGAACTATCCCGTTTACCCAAAATGTATAGCTCGATGTTGCGTCTGCTTTGATCTTGTCACGTATCTTCTGTGTTCGTGAAGCCGTGTCTAAGCTGAGAAGCTTACCAGAATCAAACCCGCAAGTCTTTACCGCCTCAATATTGGTCTTTGTCTGTGCCTGAGAATCAAAACAGATAGAAGGCTGGGTAGTGCCAATGTACTGGATAGAGGTGGGTGCTAATACTGGCTTCGGGCTCAGCACCTCGGTTCTGTAGCATGCCCCTTTGTAATCAAAAGTGATCGCCTCGGACTTGGCTGATGTGATGAGCAGTAAGCCAAATACCATGGCTATAGCAAGCCAGATATGTCTATAAGTGTGTCCTTTGAGAATCTCAACCATGGTTTTGGGTTCTTAGGAATCTGTTAATTGTATCAAAACTAGCCCAGGAAATACAAATCCTCGTCAGCACTAATGACCGGTGTCCGTTCTATTCTTTCTTTTACTCTCATTCTTATCCCTCCCCCACATCGGTTCGTGGGGGAGGTTAGGAGGGGGCCACGCTTGACTTGTGCCCCTCCCGCATGTTAATAAGCGCTCAACTAATCATGTCATGGCTTATGGAAGACCAGAACCTACAACCAGAGAACAGAGCCCAGCAAACCACACTACTGAAACCAACCACCCAAGTAGCTCAGTTTCACCATGACACAGAGTTTAACTATCAGACCGGTGAGTATGGCTGTGCCGAGCACTACACCGTCACGCCAGAAGGTCTACAGCTCCTCCATGACCACAATCTTCCGCTGAAGTACGCTCGGTTTCTTCCACCATGCTACTACACCAAGAATATCATAGAGAACAAGCCGCAAGAACCGCTATCAAGTGAGCGGGCCCCCGTACGCAGCTCTACCAAGAAAGGTATAACAAGCGTCATAAGCACCATCGTGAACAAGCTATCAGATATTGGTATCAAGATCCCGTACTTGACAGGATCATTTCATGTTGACTTATATACAGATAATCTTATAATCACCCAGTCTTTAGATTTAAAACCTCATAACAATCTAATTTATATGCAAAAGAACGATCTAACAATTTCTACCAACGCCGCAGACTATATAGAGAGTGCTGATCAACTAAATGAAGCGGCTCATAATGCTACTTCTACCAAGAAGGTCAATAAAACAGAGAGCGATGAGAGTGATACTCAAAAGCCTACCAAAAAAAGAGCCCCTCGAATACGAAGAAGTCTAAATGTACAATCACAACAAGTTATAGATGAAGTGGCTTCTTCTGCAGAAGATCTTTCAGAAAGTAGTTCAGAGACGATCAATAATGTCCAAACCGACCTTGAAGGAACTCTTGAAGAATCACTTAGCGGTGCCGAGATCGAAGCAACTGCGAACTCAGATACAGAAGAGCAAAAAGCCAAGAACATTCAAGGTTCTGATTTCAACAAGAAGCTAAACAACATCCTTGTATCACAGAAAGCCAATAAAGACGAACTTATATATAATCAGATTCAGTATGAGCTGAAAAAGAAAAAAGGAAGATGGCTTCTGCTTAGTAGAGGCGACATTCACTTCTATCTAGAGAAGTTTGCTAAAGAGACAGAGCTTGATACAGAGGTAAAGAAAGACCTCATAAACATGGTCATTATCTTTGGTTTCAATGTACTAAAAAGTGAGTTCAAATACACTCTCGAGAATCTTACCAAGCATGTTACAAATCAGGATAGTAGTAAAGAAGTAGCTGATGAATATGTCAGAAAGATTAATCGATTTACTCAACTCATATCTACAT
>CAYGIM010000093.1:0-1946 GCA_964349895.1 uncultured Candidatus Peribacteria bacterium
CCATGTACCCGAGCGGCTTTTTATAGCGCGAGTGGTTCATGGTGGGCGCTAAAGGACTCGAACCTTTGACCCCCTCGGTGTAAACGAGGTGCTCTACCAACTAAGCTAAGCGCCCATTTCAAAAATACAGTGTCTATATTATGGAAGTTTGCCTCTTTGGCAAGGTTTTCATGTCCTAAATGAGCCCTAATCATCTATATCTATCATTGCTAGTACTCGTGGCAATCCAGGTATTAGATCTTTGTTTAAAAGTTGGATATACGTAAAACACCAAGGGCAAGTCAATGCCCTTGGTATAATCAATGTGTTTGGAACTGCAGTCGACGGATCCGGCTATGCAGCTCCATGATTTTCGTTCTTTTGTATTCTGACATGAGCTGGGGGACAATATAGATTCCCCCTTCGTAATACTCAGCAATCTTTAGATCTTCGGTAACAAGACTTATAAATGTCCCACTTCCTAAGATCGTGATATTTACGACTTGCTGGACAACCTTTTCCTGCTCGGTCTTTCGTGAAACCACGACAGAGGTGTCCTTATGCATGTAGGTCGCAATGCTAATCCCATGTCCATCGGGCGGGTCATAACTTTTGCGTGCAAAGTAGGTCTTATCAAACATCTTGATAAGTTCCTCCAGAACACCAGTACTCACGAGAGACCTGATGTAGAAGACTGCTACGAGATATGCCACCAAGGCAACCAGAGGAAAGATAATACTAGACTCCACTGGCCAAACCTCCGACGTAAGCAGTATCCAGCAACTCTTTTACAAGTTGGGACTTCTTTGAGGCCATCCACTTAGGCCTGATAGGCACGTGATCTTCCGTGTATGACTGAAGTTCGCCATTCACAGATACAGCAATCAGGCTTGATTGTGGCGAGGTGAACTCAAACTGTATAGTTCTAGCTCTTTCATCACGACCCGTGCGTACCACAGTAAAACCACCATGACCCCGCTTCTGGGCTTCAAGAGCCTCGCGCACAACTCTTGTAGAGAAGTTTGCCAGGTAACAGTAGTATCCAAACAGTAAGGGGGATCCGATAAGCAATAGGATACCAGCATTTATCAATCCTGGTCCCCAGGCGGCAACTGGAGGAAATGGAAACATAGTACTTGTTCTCTCTTTCTTTTTTAGTGATCTTATACCGAGATCGACCTAAGATTGCAATCCTTTCATATACACTCAATACAAATCTCAGGAATTATATCTTGCATATATATGTACAGGTTTATATACTTATATATGTACATACCATCAATCACTATGACTATCATTTCATCAACAGAGTTTAGAAAGGATATAGCCAGATATCTCCGCACAACACACGAGAATATCGATCCTCTTATCGTAACAACTCAAAACCAAGAGCCAGTTGTCATCATTCCCCTTAAAGAGTGGGAGTCTATTGTGGAAACACAATACCTGAAAGCAAGCCCCGCAAATAAGAAGCGCTTGGATAAGTCTATCAAAGACATACAACAAGGTAAGTATTCCACTCACAAGCTCATGGAATCATGAATATCTCCTGGAGTGAGCATGCCTGGGAAGATTATCTGTATTGGCAGAAAACAGATAAGCAAATGCTTAAACGTATCAACCTGCTTATAAAGGACATTGTGAGAAATCCATTTTCAGGGATAGGAAAACCTGAGCCCCTCAAGCATGAATACCAGGGCTATCTTTCTCGTAGGATCACCTCAGAGCACCGAATAGTATATACGATTATCAACGACACTATTGTTATCGCTCAGTGTCGCTATCACTATTAAAAGGCTGGCTGAGAGATCAGCCGCCTTTTGATGTCACGCAGTTTGATTTTCGATCTGCATCTGGTTAAGGCGTTGCGCGTAAACCTCTTGCCTTTTTTGTTGGTACTTTGTTTCTAGCGCTTCAAGCTCGACCTGGTCGACAGGTCCTTTGAAGCATTCCAGCGGGCATTCGGC